>NZ_JBJJBV010000129.1:0-18210 GCF_045446735.1 Nocardiopsis protaetiae | reverse complement strand
GTCGTCGGAGCCGCAGGCGGCCAGTGACAGGACCAGGGCCAGGGCCGCGGGTGCGGCGAGTGCGCGTAGGGGGTGCATCGGTGCGTTCCTTCGGTCGGGCTGATGTGGGGGATGGGTGGTGACCTGGTCGAAGGCCACCGGGAGAGGCGGAGCGGGATCCTCTCACGGGCGGGGGCGCGGCCCCGGCCCGGGGTCGTCAGACCCGCAGCCAGGCCGCGGTGTCCGTGGGCAGGTCGGTGCCCTCCAGCGGGCCGCTGGTGACGAGCACCTCGCGGTGGGCGGGCAGCGGGACGGGTTTGGGGCCGAGGTTGACGACGCACGCCAGGTCGCCGCGCAAGAACGCCAGGGTGTCCTCGTCCGCCGACCCCAGCCAGGCGAAGTCCTCTCCGCGCAGGCCCGGTTCGGCGCGGCGCAGCGCCAGCACCCGGCGGTACAGGGACAGCATCGAGTCGGGGTCGTCCTGTTGGGCGGCCACCGACAGGGCGCCCCACCCCTGCGGCTGGGGCAGCCACGGGGGCGCGCCGCCGTCGGGGCCGAACCCGGCGGAGGACCCCTCCGCGGTCCAGGGCAGCGGCACCCGGCAGCCGTCCCGGCCCGGGTCCACCCCGCCGGAGCGGAAGAACATGGGGTCCTGGCGGGCCCCCTCGGGCAGGTCCTCCACCTCGGGCAGGCCCAGCTCGTCGCCCTGGTACAGGTACAGCGACCCGGGCAGGGCGGCGGTGAGCAGCGCCGCCGCGCGGGCCCGGCGCAGCCCCAGGGCGGGGTCGTGCGGGACGCCGAACCGCTTGGCGGCGAAGTCGAAGGAGGAGTCGGCCCGGCCGTACCGGGTGGCGGGCCGGGTGACGTCGTGGTTGGACAGCACCCAGGTGGCGGGGGCGCCCACCGGCGCGTGCGCGTCCAGGGTGCCCTGCACGGCGGCGCGCAGCGCGGCGGCCTCCCAGGGGCGGGACATGAAGTCGAAGTTGAACGCCGTGTGCATCTCGGTGGGGCGCAGGTAGCGGGCCATCCGCTCGGGGTCGGCCAGCCACACCTCGCCCACCAGCACCCGGGGTTCGTCGTAGGAGTCGGCGACGCGCCGCCAGGCTTCGTAGATGCCGTGGACCCCGTCGCGGTCGATGAACGGGTGGGGCCCCGACCCGTCGGCGGGGACCTCCCCGAAGGCGGGGTCCTTGACGGGCATGGTCGCCGAGTCCACGCGGATCCCGGCCACGCCCCGGTCGAACCAGAACCGCAGCACGTCCTCGTGTTCGCGGCGCACGTCGGGGTGGTTCCAGTTGAGGTCGGGCTGGTGCGCGGAGAACAGGTGCAGGTACCACTGGCCGTCGGGGACCCGGGTCCAGGTGCCGCCCTGGAAGCTGGACACCCAGTCGGTGGGCGGCAGGTCGCCGCCCGGGCCGCGGCCCTCGCGGAACCAGAAGCGCTCGCGCTCGGGGGAGCCGGGGCCGGCGGCCAGCGCCTCCCGGAACCAGGGGTGCTCGTCGGAGACGTGGTTGGGGACCACGTCCACGATGGTGCGGATGCCCAGGTCGCGGGCCTCGGAGATGAGCGCCTCGGCCTCGGCCAGGGTGCCGAAGGCCGGGTCGATGGCGCGGTAGTCGGCCACGTCGTAGCCGCCGTCGGCGAGCGGGGAGCGGTACCAGGGGGTGAACCAGACGGCGTCCACGCCCAGGTCGCGCAGGTGGGGCAGGCGGGCGCGGACCCCGGCGAGGTCGCCGATGCCGTCGCCGTCGCCGTCGGCGAAGCTGCGCGGGTAGATCTGGTAGACCACCGCGTCGCGCCACCACTGTTGGAGGTTCACGCACATCTCCGTTCAGGCCGGGAAACCGGCTCGGGGGTTTTCAGGTACGCCGAAAAGCGTGCGGGTATCCGCAGGTGAGCGGTCCGCATCAGCTAGGTTTAGCGCTATACTTGGAGAAAGTACGGCGTTGTTCCGGGCGTGTCAATGGGGTGTTAACCGGAAAAACCGGGGAGCCCGGAACACGCCCGCCGCCCGTACGATGGCGGGGACGACAGCGGTACGTGTGGAGGGGGCGCCCGGGTGCGGGTCACGTTGAAGGACATCGCTGCCGAGGCCGGGGTCAGCATGATGACCGTCTCCAACGTCATCAACGGCAACCGGGCGCGCGTCTCCCCGCGGACCATCGCCAGGGTCGAGCGCATCGTCGCCGAGCGCGGCTACGTCCCCAACACCTCCGCGCGCAGCCTGGCCGCCCGCTCCTCCCGGCTCATCGCCCTGCTCGTCCCCGCCGCCGGGGAGGACGACCTCACCCTGAGCCCGCACAACGTCGCCATCCTCGGCCACGTCGAACGCGAGCTGCGCCGCCACGACTACCACCTCATCCTGCGCGGCGTCGCCGACCGCTCCGAGACCGCCCAGGCCTTCAAGTCCTGGAACCTGGACGGCGCGGTCCTGCTCGGCTTCCTGGACGAGGAGATCGACCGGCTCGGCGCCGACACCACCGGCCGGGTGGCCGTGGTGGCCATCGACAGCTACTCCGCCAACCCGCTCACCACCGGTGTGCGCTCGGACGACTTCACCGGCACCCGGCTGGCCACCGAGCACCTCATCGGGCTGGGCCACCGCCGCATCGTCTTCGCCGGACCGGCCTTCTCGGACGTGGGCGTGGTCCGCCGCCGCTTCGACGGGTTCGCCCGCGCCCACGCCGACGCCGGGCTCGCCGTCGACGACGCCCTGGTCACCGAGGTCACCGCCACCACCTACGACCACGGCGTGGAGCTGGGCGCCCGGCTCCGCGAGGACCACCCCGGGGCGACCGCCGTCGTCGCCACCGCCGACATCCTCGCGGTCGGCGTCATCGCGGGGCTGGTCGAATCCGGGGCGGACGTGCCGGGCGAGGTGTCCGTGGTGGGCTTCGACGACCTCGACGTGGGCGCCTATGTGACCCCGCGGCTCACCACCGTCGCCCAGGACGTGCGCCGCAAGGCCGCGGTCGCCGTGGAGATGCTGCTGGGCGCCATCGAACGCGACGAGCACCCCGCGGCCCCGGTCAGCCTGGACGTGCGCCTGGTCGAGCGCGCCTCCACCGCGCCGCCGCCCGCCTGAAGACGCGGCGGGGCCCGCCGCGGGAGAATCCCCGCGACGGGCCCGGTCACCGCCGGTCAGCGTCCGGCGGTCTCCTTCTCCGCCTGCTCCCCCGGCTCCACCGGCTCCGCCGGAGCGGGCCCGGCCGCCTCGGCGGCCCCGGTGGCGGGGATCCGGCGCAGCAGCGTGAGCGCCAGCACCCCGCCCAGCACCGCCAGCGCCGCGGCCGCCCACGCCGCCGTGTTCAGCCCGTCGGTGAACGCGACCCGCGCCGACTCGGCCAGCGCCGCGCCCGCCTCCTGCGGCAGGCCCGCCGCCGTCTCCAGCGCCCCCGGCAGGGTCCGGGCGGCCTCCGGCTCGGCGCCCGCCATCTGCGCCCGGTAGACCAGGGTGCCCAGGCTGCCCAGCAGCGCCACACCCAGCGAGGTGCCCAGGTCGCTGGCGGTGGTGTTGACCGCCGAGGCCGCACCGGCCTTCTCCGGCGGGGCCGCGCCCACGACCAGCCCCGGCACCAGCGCCATCGCCGGGGCGACCCCCGGGTAGAGCACGTAGAACGCGGCGATCAGCAGCGGCAGCCCGCCCGCGGCGTCCACCCCGGTCAGCATCAGGTAGCCGACCGCGGAGAGCGCCATACCGGCGGCGATCACGTAGGCGGGCCGCACCCGGCGGGCGATCGCCGGGGTCACCGTCGAGACGATCACCAGCAGGATCGCCGCCGGGAGGATCCACAGCCCGGCCCGCAGCGGCGACTGCTCCGCCACCAGCTGGAGGTACTGGGTGAAGAGCAGGTAGATGCCGCCGATGCCCACGGCCGCCAGCAGGAACACCAGCAGCGATCCGCTGAACACGCGGTTCGCGAACAGGCGAACGTCCAGCAGAGGGTCGGCGGTCTTGAGCTGGCGCCGCACGAACAGCACCCCGAAGACCACACCCGCGACCAGCGCCGCCACCGGGACGGTCGCCAGGCCCTCCTCTGCGAGCTTCTTGACGCCGTACACGAATGGCAGCAGCGCGGCCAGCGACAGCAGCACGCTCAGGGGCTCCAGCCGGCCGGCCTCCGGGGCCCGGTACTCCGGCACCAGGAACGGCACCGCGACCAGCACCAGCGCCATCACCGGGACGCCGATGAGCATCGCCGCGCCCCACCACAGGGACTCCAGCAGCAGGCCGCCCACCAGCGGGCCCAGCGCCACACCGGCCGACACCGACGCCGCCCACAGGCCGATCGCGGTGCCGCGCCGGCGCGGGTCGGTGAACATCACCGTGATCAGCGACAGGGTGGCGGGCATGATCGCGGCCGCGCCCAGGCCCATCAGGGAGCGGGCGGCGATGAGGACCTCGGCGTTGGGGGCGTAGGCCGCCGCCACCGAGGCCAGGGCGAACACCGCGGCGCCGGCCAGCAGCAGGCGGCGCCGCCCCACCCGGTCGCCGAGCGTGCCCATGGTGACCAGGAACCCGGCCATGACGAAGCCGTAGACGTCGTTGATCCACAGCAGTTGGCCGCCGGTGGGCCCCAGGTCGGCGGCGATGTAGGGGGTGGCCAGGAACAGGACGGTCATGGCCAGGAACAGCAGCACCGTGGGCGCCAGCAGGACCGCCAGGCCCGCCCAGGTCCGGGCACTGGCCCGGGGAGTGACATCGAGTGACATCGTGAACCTTCTTCGGGGATCGGATCGAACGGTCACCACGCTGCCGGTGCGCGCTTCGGAAACCCTTCGGACGGACTCAGGGCCGCGGCACGGCCGGGCCCTGAGGGGACCTAGAGTTCGGGTCATGAGATTCGGGGTGCTGGGGCCGCTGGCCGTGTGGGACGAACGGGGGGAGCCCGTCCGGGTGCCCGAGCTCAAGGTCCGGCTGCTGCTGGCGGCGCTGCTCATCGACCCGGGCCGGGTGGTGCCCGCCGACCGGCTGGTCGACGACCTGTGGGGCGCCGACCTGCCCGCCGACCCCACCGCCTCGCTCCAGACCCGCGCCTCACAGCTGCGCCGCGTGCTGGACGCCGCGGGGCCGGGCGGGCGCGCCCTGCTGGTCTCGCGCCGCCCCGGGTACCTGCTGGAGGTGGCCGCCGGCCTGCTGGACGTGCGCGATTTCGAGGACCTGCTGGGCCGGGCCCGCGACACCGCCGACCCGGCGGCGCGGCTGGGCCTGCTGGCGGACGCCCTGGCGCTGTGGCGGGGGCCGGCCCTGGCCGACCTGGCCGACCACGACTTCGTCCGCACCGCCGTGCTGCGCTGGGAGGAGCGGCGGCTCACCGCCCTGGAGGACCAGGCCCGGGCCCGCCTGGACCTGGGGGAGCACGCCGCGGTCGCCGACGGGCTCGGCGACCTGGTGGAGGAGCACCCGCTGCGCGAGCGCCTGCGCGCCGCCCACATGCTCGCCCTGTACCGGTCCGGCCGCCAGACCGCGGCCCTGGAGTCCTACCGCAGGCTGCGCGAGGTGCTGGCCGACGAGATGGGCCTGGACCCGGGGCCGGAGCTGGCCGCCCTGCACCAGGCCGTGCTCGCCCAGGACCCCGCCCTGGACGCCCCCGCCGCGGCTCCCCCCGCGACCCCCGCCGCCCCGGTGATGCACACGGTCCCCGGGATCCTGGCACCGCCCGCACCGCTCATGCCACCGACACCGCCGACACCGCCCGAGCAGGGCGGCTCCCCGCTGCCGCCCCCGCAGGCCCCGCCCGCGCCCGCCACCCCGCTCATCGGCCGCGAGGACGACCTCGCCCGGGTGCTCGCCCTGCTGGAGCGGGCCCGCGTGGTCACCCTCACCGGGCCCGGCGGCGTCGGCAAGACGCGGCTGGCCCTGGCCGCCTCCGCGCGGGCCGCCGCACAGTTCGCCGCGCAGGCCGCCCCCGGCGGCGCCCACCCCGTCGACCTGGCCGGGGTCTGCCCGGGCGAGGACGCCGACAGCGCCGAGGCCGCCGTGGTGGAGGCCCTGTCCGCCGCCCTGGGGGTGCGCGACGACTCCTCCGGGACCAGCCCCTTCACCGCGCCGCCCGGCACCCGCACCACCCGGCTGGCCGACGCCCTGCGCACCCGCGACGTCCTGCTGCTGCTGGACAACGCCGAGCACGTGGCCGCCCCGCTCGCCCCGGTCCTGTCCGCGCTGCTGGCCGCCGCCCCCGGGCTGCGCGCCCTGGTCACCAGCCAGGTCCCGCTGGGCATCGCCGCCGAGCACCTGCACACCGTGGAGCCGCTGCCCGCGGCCGACGCGGTGCGCCTGTTCGCCGACCGCGCCGCCGCCTCCGCGCCCGGGTTCGCGGTCACCGACGACAACGCCGACGCCGTCGCCTCCATCGTCCGCCGCCTGGACGGCGTCCCCCTCGCCCTGGAGCTGGCCGCCACCCGGGTACGGGCCCTGGGCGTCCACGAGCTCGCCGACCGCGTCGACGACCGGTTCGCCCTGCTCACCGACGGCTACCGGGACGCCCCCGACCGGCACCGCACCCTGCGCGCCGCCCTGGACTGGAGCTGGGAGCTGCTCACCGGCCCCGAACGCGCCGTACTGCGCCGCCTGGCCGTGCACGCCGACGGCGCCTCGCTGGCCTCGGCCGAGGAGGTGGCCTCCGGCGAGGGCGTCCCCCGCGCGCAGGTGCCCGACCTGCTCGCCCGGCTGGTCGACCGCTCCCTGGTCACCGCCTCCCGCGACACCCGCCCCCGGTACCGGCTGCTGGAGTCCATCGCGCTGTACGGGGCCGAGCGGCTGCGCGAGGCGGGGGAGGAGGAGCGGGTCCGCCGCCGCCACCTGGACCACCACCTCGCCCTGGCCGAGAAGGCCGACCCGCTGCTGCGCACCGGGGCCCAGCGCCGATGGCTGAACGTGCTGGACGCCGAGGGCGCCGACCTGCGCCGCGCCCTGGAGACCGCCCGCACCCTGGGCGACGCCGACGCCGCCCTGCGCCTGGCCACCGCCCTGGCCTGGTACCGGGTGATGCGCGGCCGCCTGGCCGAGGGGGTGCGCGCCCTGGACACCGCCCTGCACCTGCCCGGGGCCCGGGACCACCCGGCCCACCGCACCGCCCTGCTGTGGCGGGCCGCCCTGGGCCACGGGCTGGGCCGCGACACCGGCCCCGTCCCCGACCTGGAGGGGGAGCCGGCCGCGGGCGAGGCGCGGGCCCGCTGGTTCCTCGCCCACGTGCGCACCGGGTTCGGCGGTGAGGGCGACACCGGCCTGGAGGGACTGCACGCCTTCTTCGTCCGCACCGGGGACCGGTGGGGCGAGGCCGCCGCCGCGGCGACCCTGGCCCGGCGGGCCTTCGGCCGCAGCGACCTGGACGCCGTCCTGCGCCGCGGCGAACGCGCCCGTGCCCTGTTCACCGACCTGGGCGACCGGTGGGGCCAGGCCCTGGCCGCGTTCCTGCTCGCCTCCCGGGCCGAACCCGCCGGCGACCTGGACGCCGCCGAGCGCCACCACCGCGAGGCCCTGGGCACCGCCGAGGACCTGGGCCTGTGGACCGAGGTCGGCGAGCGCCTCACCTCGCTGGGCCGCATCGCCCTGCTCCGCGGCGACCTGCCCCGCAGCGCCGACCTCCACGAGCGCGCCCGCCGGGTGGCCGTCGAACAGGGCCACGTGGTGGGTGAGGAGTCCGCGGTGCTGGGCCTGGGCCTGGTGGCCCGCCGGGCCGGCGACCTGGCGGCCGCCCGCACCCACCTGGGCGCCTGGCTGGACTGGCACCTGGAGTCGGGCTCGGACTTCGGGGCCGCGCTCATCCTCGCCGAGCTGGGGTTCACCGCCGAGCTGGACGGCGACGCCGCCGCGGCCGGGGAGCTGCACCTGCGCGGGCTGGCGGCGGCCCGCCGCACCGGCGACCCGCGCGCCCTGGCGCTGGCCCTGGAGGGGCTGGCCGGGGCCCGCTCCCTGGCCGGGGAGGCCGGGCCCGCCGCCCGGCTGCTCGGCGCCGCCGACGCCCTGCGCCGTTCGGTGGGGGTGCCGCTGGCCGCGGCTGAGCGCGGGGACGTGGACCGGATCGAGGGCCGGATCCGGGAGGTACTGGGGGAGCGGGGACTGGCCGAGGAGACGGCCCGGGGCGCACAGGAGGGCGCGGAGGCCCAGATCACCGGTCCCACGGCGGATGCCCTGAGCCGACCCTGAGGATCCCCGGAGCCGCGCGGCGCACGGTGGTGCCATGAACGACGACAGCACCACCACCCGCCGCCGCGGCCGCGTCCACACCTTCGCCGACGTCCGCGAGGACTTCGACGCCATCGTCGGCGCCGTCAACTACGCCACCATGGTCACCGTCGACGCCAAGGGCAGGCCCCGCACCCGCGTCCTCATCCCCGTGTGGGAGACCGAGGGCGACGAGCCCCGGGGCTGGCTGGCCACCTACCGCACCCCGGTCAAGGCCGCCCACCTGGCGAACAACCCGCACGTCACCTTCTCCTACTGGAACCCGACCCAGAACACGGCCTCCGTCGACGCCACCGCCCACTGGACCGAGGACCCGGCCGACCGCCGGCGGGTCTGGGACCTGTACCGCTACGGCAGCCCGCCCGGGGCGGGCTACGACCCGTCCCGGTTCTGGAAGGGGCCCGACGACCCGGAGTTCTCCGTGCTGCGCGTGGACCCCTGGCGGGTCCAGGTGCTGCGCGGCCGCGACCTGGTCACCGGCGTCCCCGCCCGCATCTGGACCCGCGAACCCCGCTGGTGACCGCGTGTCGGGTCGGTGTCAGGGGCGTTCAGGGGACACCATCGTGGGGGATCCGGCACGGCGAGCGGAGGACACCATGGAGCACCTGGACGTCATCGTCATCGGCATGGGGCCGGGCGGCGAGGTCACCGCCGACCGGCTCCTGAAGGCCGGCAAGCGCGTGGCCGTCGTGGAGCGCGAGCTGATCGGCGGCGAGTGCGGCTACTACGCCTGCATCCCCACCAAGACCCTCATCCGCCCGCCCGAAGCCCGGATCGGCGCCGCCGAGGCCGCCGGGCTGGGCCGCCCCGGCCTGGACTGGCCCGAGCTGCGCGCCTACCGCGACCGGATGATCCGCCACCTGGACGACACCAGGCAGGTCCAGGGGTACCGGGACCAGGGGGCGCTGGTCCTCAAGGGCACCGCCCGCGTCGTGGGCCGCGACCCCTGGCGGGTCGCCGTCGGCGGGCAGGAGTACACCGCCGACCACGTGGTGGTCGCCACCGGCTCGGAGGCGGTGCGCCCGCCCGTCGACGGCCTGGACGCCCTGGGGCCGGACCGGGTGTGGACCAACCGCGAGGCCACCACGCTCACGGAGATCCCCGGCCGGGCCCTGGTGGTGGGCGGCGGCGCGGTCGCCGTCGAACTCGGCCAGTTCCTCGCCCACATGGGGACGGCGGTCACCATCGTGCAGCGCGGGGACCGGCTCCTGGACCGCGAGGACCCGCGCCTGTGCGAGCTGGTCTCGGAGCAGTTCGACCGCGACGGCATCACCGTCCACCTGGGCGCACAGGTGACGTCGGTGGCCGCCGACGGCGACGGCGTCGTGGCCGCCCTGGACTCGGGGGAGCGCGTGCACGCCGACGTCGTCGTGCTGGGCTCGGGGCGCAGGCCGCGCGGCGACGGGCTGGGCCTGGCCGACCTCGGGGTGGAACTCGACCGCACCGCCCTGCCGGTGGACGACCGCTGCCGGGTCGCCCCGGGGCTGTGGGCGGTCGGAGACGTCACCGCCCGCGCCATGTTCACCCACGTCGCCAAGTACCAGGGGCGGCTGGTGGCCGCCAACATCCTGGGTGGGGACCGCCGCGCCGACTACACGGGGGTGCCGCGGGTGGTGTTCGCCCACCCGGAGATCGCCGGGGTGGGGCTTACCTCCGAGCAGGCCCGGGAGCGGGGCATCGACGTGGCCACCGCGGAGATCGACCTGCCGGAGACGCTGGCCCGGCCCTGGACCCACGCCACCGACCCGCGCGGCACCCTGGGGGTGATCGCCGACCGGGACGAGGGGGTGCTGGTGGGGGCGTGGGCGTTCGGGCCGATGGTCTCGGAGTGGATCAACACCGCGGCGCTGGCGATCCGGTCGCGGATCCCGGTGGGGTACCTCATCGACTCGACCCCGCAGTTCCCCACGTTCAACGAGGGGTACGTGGCGGTCCTGGAACAGCTCGACCTGTAGGACCGGCGGAAACGGGAGCGGGAGCGCTCCCGGCCCGGACGGCCGGGGGCGCCCCCGCTTCGCTGTGCTTCACCGACTGTTCCCCGCGGGCGTTCGGACTCGCCCGGGAGGTCAGCAGCTCAGGTTCGAGCCGGTGGTGGTGCCCAGGATCTGGGTGAACTCGGTGAACTTGTTGATGCGGCTCTGGACCTGGCCCGGGTTGCCCCCGTTGCACTCCAGCCCGCCGTTGATCGCACGGATCGTCTCACCGAAGCCGTGGCCGTTGACGATGGCGTTGTGGGGCGTGATCGAGCCCGCCCCGGTCTGGGTGTTCCAGTACCAGAGGCCGGTCCGCCAGGCCACCGAGGCGTTCTGCTCGACCTGGTAGGGGTTGTTCAGCAGGTCGATGCCCAGGGCGTCGCCGGCCGCCTTGTAGTTGTAGTTCCAGCTCAGCTGGATCGGGCCGCGGCCGTAGTAGGCGGCCTGCCCGGCCGGGCAGCCGAAGGGCTGTCCCCAGTCGCAGTAGTGCGGGTAGTTGGCCTCGTTGGTCTCCTTGATGTACACGAGACCGCCGGTCTCGTGGCTGACGTTGGCCAGGAAGGCCGCCGCCTCGCGCCGCTGGATCTCGACGCTGCCGGTCGTGGCGAAGCCCGGGTAGGAGCTGAGCGCCGCGACCAGGCCGCTGTAGGTGTAGAAGGGGTTCCGGTTCGGGAACATCTGGTTGAACTGGGCCTCGCTGACGACGAAGTCGTTCGTCCCGGGCTGCTCCCCGCCGCCACCGCCGGTGCAGGGGCCCTGGTCGGCCCAGACGTCGGCGGTGCCGGGACGCTCGTTCTGCGTCCACCACTTGGCGGTGTAGTTGCGTCCCTCGTAGGAGGCGACCCCGCCGCCGGTGTAGACGGCGGAGGCGCTCCAGGGCGCCGCGCAGGTCGCGGCCTGCGCGACCGCGGCGGGGAGAACGATGAGCGCAGCGGCGATCGCGCCGAGCGCGGTCAGCTGGCTCAGGAGACGTCGGATCACGTGATCACACTCCTCGGGTGCGGCGCGGCGTCCGACCGCGCCGCAGGGGGTGCCGTCACCCAAGCAAGTGTGGTCTAGACCTGTCAAGACCGGTAACACGGATTGTGAATATATGGTGACAGAACGCCATTCCGGGTGGAACCGAGGCCTCCGCGTCCGCCCGTCCCGGCCGCCGCCCTAGCGGTCGGCCAGGGCCGCGGTCTCCTCGTCCTCCACCTGCCTGTTCCACTCGGCCTTGGAGGACTGCCAGCCGTCCTCGTCGCGGCCCAGCCGCCAGTACCCGGAGATCGACAGGTCCTCCTTGGGCAGGCCGTGCTCGACGCGCAGCAGCCGGCGCAGGTCGCGCACGAACCCGGCCTCGCCGTGCACGAACGCGTGCACCCGGCCCGCCGGGAACTCCAGGGCCCGCACCGCCTCGGTGAGCGGGGCGCCCACCGGCCGGTCGCCCCGGTGCAGCCAGTGCACCCGCACCCCGGCGTGGGCGTCGAGCTTCTGCTCCTCCCGGGCGTCGGCCACCTCCACGAACACGTGCGCGGGGCGGCCCTCGGGCAGCTCCTCCACCGCGGCCGCGATCGCCGGCAGGGCGCTCTCGTCCCCGGCCAGCAGGTGCCAGTCGGCGTCCGGGTCGGGGGAGTAGCCGCCGCCGGGGCCGAGCAGGCGCAGCGTGTCGCCCGGGCGGGCCGCGGCCGCCCACGGCCCGGCCAGCCCCGCGTCGCCGTGGTGGACGAAGTCGACGGTCAGTCGCCGGGTGGCGGGGTCGAAGGCCCGCACGGTGTAGGTGCGGGTGACCGGCCACTCCTCGCGGGGGCGGCTCTCGCGGATCTCCCGCACGTCGTAGGGCTCGGGGTCGCCCGGGGCGGGCGGCGGGAACAGCAGCTTCACATAGGAGTCGGTGTACCCGGCGGTGGCGAAGGCGTCCAGGCCCTCCCCGCCGAACACCACCCGCACCATGTGCGGGGTGAGGCGCTCGACCGCCTCCACCCGGCCCACGTGCACGGTCACCTTCGGTCGTTCCCGTCGCTCGGTCACGGCGGCCCCCTTCGTCGAAACGTGTTAGGTGAACCTAACACCACCGCGCGCCAGCGTACCCCGCCGGGTCAGGCGGCGTCGCTGCGGTCGCCGCGGGTGGGGGCGGTGAACACCGCGTGCAGGGCGGTGTCCCGGGCCGGGGCGCCCACCTCCAGGGCGGCCAGCCAGGCCGCCGCCCCGGCGGTGCAGCCCGCCGTCGACAGCGGCGAGCCCGCCGTGCCCAGCGCCAGCTTGCGCGTGAGCGCCTCGTGCACCGGCGCCGACCCCAGCAGCACCCCGCCGGCCAGCACCACCGGCCGCCGCTCCCCGGGGGTGCGCACCTGGTGCACCGAGTGCGCCAGGTGCCCGGCGGCGGCGTTCACGATCACCTCGGCCGCCTCGTCCCCCTGGGTGAACGCCTCCGACACCAGCGGCGCCAGCGCGGCCAGCTCGATCGGCGGCCGCGCGGTCAGGGTGCGGGCGAAGGCGCGCGCGTGCTCCTCGGGCAGGTGCTCGCGCCCCTCCACCGGCCGCCTGCCGGGGATGACCCTCTTGGCCACCATCCGCGCCAGCGGGCTCAGCGCCGTGCCCCGGCTCAGCTGGCGGGCGGTCTCCCGGGCCGCCTGGTGGCCGATCCAGAACGCCGACCCCTCGTCGCCGATCAGCCAGCCCATCCCGTCCGCGGACCGGGTGCGGCGCCGCTCCTCGATCCGGGTGGCGATCGCGCCGGTGCCCGCGATGAGCACCGTCCCCTCGGGTTCGGGGGTGCCCGCGGCGAACGCCACCTCGTCGTCGCCGACGAACGCCAGCCGGTCCGCCGGGACGCCGACCAGCAGCAGCTCCTCCACCAGGGCCCCGCGCACCGCGTCGTCGCGCAGCGCCGACACCCCGGCCAGGCCGATCACCCCGGCCGCCACGTCCTCGCGGGCGTGCGGCCCGGCCCGGTCCAGGGCGGCGCCCACCGCCCGGGCCAGTTCCCGGCCCGCACGCGCGGTGCCGTGGGCGTTGGGGTTGGCGCCGCCCGCGCGGGCCTGCCCCACCCGCTCGCCTGCCGGGGTGGCGACCAGGGCCCGGGTGGAGGTACCGCCCGCGTCCACCCCCACCACCAGGCGGGGACGGTCGGGGCGCTTCGTTGAGGAGGTCACGGCTGTCACAGGAGGAGACTGCCCTCTCAGCGGCCGGAATACTCGTCCGGGCCGCGGCCGACCACGGCCAACACGGTCCCGGGGCCCGCGCCGCGGACACGCGGAAAAGCAGTGGCGCGCCCCGCCGGGGTCCTGAGAGGGTCGACCCATGGCAGCAGAGCAGCACCCCGCGGCACCCCGATCCGACGGACCCGGATGGGAGGTCGCACGGCCCGCGCAGGACGAGATCCCCGAGGCCACCCGGGTGTTCGCCACCGCCATCAACATCCCGCTGAACGACCTGCTCGACACCGAGCGCGACCACCCCGTCAACGAACCCGACCGCTTCCTGGTCGTCCGCGACGGCGACCGCGTCGTCGGCACCACCAACTCCCACCGCTTCTCCCTGTCCGTCCCCGGCGGGCCGCGCCCGGCGGCCGGGGTGACCGGCGTGGGGGTGCTGCCCACCCACCGCAGGCGCGGCATCCTCACCGCGCTCCTCCGCGGGCAACTCGCCGACCTGCGACAACGCGGGGAGAACCTGGCGATCCTGTGGGCCTCCGAGGGCGGCATCTACGGCCGCTACGGCTACGGCCGGGCGTTCCGCCAGCACACGTACTCGGTGAGCCGGGCCCACGCCGCCCTGCGCGCCGACGCCCCCCGCGACCCCTCCCTCACCCTGGAGCTGGCCGAGCCCGCCGACGTTCTGCCCGAGCTGGACCTGCTGCACCGCGCCGCCCAGGACGAACGCACCGGCGGCTTCCCCCGCGAGGGCAACTGGTGGAAGCTGCGCCTGTGGATGCTCTCGCGCCCCCAGCCCGACACCTCCCCCCTGCGCGCCGCCCTGGTGCGCGACCCCCAGGGGCGCCCGGTCGGCTCGGCCCTGCACCGGGTCACCACCGGCTACGGCGAAGGGGGCCTGCCCACCGGGACGGTCACCGTCCGGGAGCTCACCGCGCTCACCCCGGCCGCCCGCACCGCCCTGTACGAGTTCCTCCTCCACACCGACCTCACCGCGGAGACCGAGATCATCGGCCTGCCCGAGGACGACCCCCTGCCCGCCCTGCTGGCCGACCCCGCCCAGGCCGTCCGCCGCGGCGGCGGGGGCCTGTGGCTGCGCCTGGTCGACGTGCCCGCCGCCCTGGCCGAGCGCACCTACGCCCACCCCCTGGACACCGTCATCGAGGTCGCCGACCGGCACGCCCCCTGGAACGCCGGGCGCTGGCACCTCAAGACCGACGGGGAGCACGCCCGGGTGGAGTCGACCGAGGCCGACCCCGACCTGTCCCTGGACGCCGCCCACCTGGGCGGGGCCTACCTGGGCCGCGGCCCCGTGACCACCCACGTCGACGCCGGTGTCGCCACCGAGCACACGCCCGGCGCCGCCGCCCGCCTCGACACCGCCCTGTACACCCCCAGGGCGCCCCGCTGTGACACCGGTTTCTAGAGGGACGGACCCCATGACCGACACCGCTCGCGAACACTCCGCCTGGGCCGTGCGGGGCAGCACCGCCGAGGAGTACCCCGAGGTCGCCCGGGTCGTCGGCGAGGCCCTGCTCATCCCGGCCGAGGACCTGGTCGAGGAGGAGGGCCGCGACCCGCTGGCCGAGCACGAACGCACCCTGGTCGCCCTGGACGGGGACCGCGTCGTCGGCACCGCCGCCTCCTACGCGTTCACCCTCACCGTCCCGGGCGGGCCGCGCCCGGCGGCCGGGGTGACCGCGGTGGGCGTGTGGCCCACCCACCGCAGGCGCGGCGTCCTCACCGCGCTCATGCGCCGCCAGCTCGCCGACATCCGCGCCCGCGGCGAGAACCTCGCCGTGCTGTGGGCCTCCGAGGGCGGCATCTACGGCCGCCACGGCTACGGCCTGTCCTCGCAGGAGGCCCGGGTGACGGTGCGGCGCCCCCACGCCGCGCTGCGCCCCGACGCCCCGCGCGACCCCGGCCTGACCGTGGACCTGCTCACCCCCGAGCAGGCCCGCCCCGCCCTGGCCGACGTGTACCGGCGCACCCTCGCCGAGCGCAACGGCCGGTTCGCCCGCGCCGACAAGTGGTGGCCGCACCTGCTGCGCGACGACGCGCACGCCCGCCGCGGCGCCGGACACCTGCTCGCCGCCGTCGTCTCGGGCCCCGACGGGCCGCAGGGGTACGCCCTGTACCGGGTCCAGAACAGCTGGGAGCTGAGCATGCCCCGGGGCCGGGTACTGGTCAACGAGATCGCCTCGACCACCCCCGCCGCCCGGGTCGCCCTCTACGAGCACCTGTTCTCCCGCGACCTCACCGCGGAGACGGTCTTCCACGACATGCCCGCCGACGACGTCCTGGCGGACCTGCTCGCCGACCGCAAGCAGGCCGCCGTCGAGCGCTTCGACGCCCTGTGGACCCGCCTGGTGGACCTGCCCGGCGCGCTGTCGGAGCGCTCCTACGCCGCACCGGTCGACGTCGTCCTGGCGGTGACCGACCGGGCCGCCCCGTGGAACGCGGGCACCTGGCGGCTGGAGGCCGACGACAAGGGCGCCCGCTGCGCACCCGCCGCCGCGCCAGCCGACCTGTCCGTGGACGTGTCCCACCTGGGCGCCGCCTACTTCGGGCGCCGGCCCCTGGCCGGGCTCGTCGCCGCCGGGCTGGCCGCCGAGCACACCCCCGGCGCCGCCCGGAGCCTGGACACCGCCCTGTACGAGCCGCTGGAGCCGCACTGCGGCGTCGACTTCTGACCCGCCCCCGCACGACCCCCCACCCCGTCCCGACCGCACCGAACGACAAGGCGAAGAGCACATGACCACACCCGACAGCACGCGCACCGAGTGGACCGTGCGCGGTACCGACCGGGACGAGTACGCCGAGGCGGCCCGGGTCATCGGCGAGGCCCTCCTGGTGGCCGACGACCTGGAGGCCACCCTGGAGCGGGTGCGCCCCCTCCACGACGCCGAGGGCTACGAGCGCGTCCGTGTCGCCGTCGACGACATCGACGGCGAAGAGCGCATCATCGGCGCCACCAATGACTTCCGGTTCCGGATGACCCTGCCCGGCGGCCCGCGCGAGATCGCCGCGGTGACCGGTGTGGGCGTGTGGCCCACCCACCGCCGCCGGGGCGTGCTCAGCGCCCTCATGCGCCGCCAGCTCGCCGACGTCCACGCGGCGGGGGTCAAGTACGCCGCCCTGTGGGCGTCCGAGGGCGCCATCTACGGGCGCTTCGGCTACGGGCCCGCGGTGGCCGAGACCGAGGCGGGCATCGCCCGGGCGCACGCCCGGCTGCGCCCCGACGCCCCCCGCGACCCGGAGCTGTCCGTGCGCCTGGGCTACGCCGCCGAGTTCCGCGCCGACCTGGAGCGGGTGCACGAGGAGGCCGCCGGAACCCGGCTGGGCCAGGTGCACCGCACCGCCCACTGGTGGGACCGGGCGCTGCGCGACCTCCCGGACAACCGGGACGGCAGGGGTCCCAAGCACGCCGTCGTGGTCCGCGGGCCGCAGGGCCCGGTGGGCTACGCCCTGTACAGCACGCGCAACAAGTGGGAGTCGGAAGGGCCCGCCGGGACGGTGTACGTCCAGGAGATGCGCGCCACCGTCCCCGCCGCCTGGACCCTGCTCTACGAGCACCTGCTCGACCGCGACCTGACGGCCCGGATCGAGTTCGAGTTCATGCCGGTGGACGACCCGCTCGTGCACCTGCTCGGCAACCGCGACCGGCTGCTCCGCGAGATCTTCAACAGCCTCTGGTTCCGGCTGGTGGACGTGCCCGGCGCGCTGTCGGAGCGCTCCTACGCCGCCCCGGTGGAGGCGGTGCTGGCGGTCACCGACCGGTACGCGCCGTGGAACGCCGGGACCTGGTCGCTCAAGGCGTCCCCGGAGGGCGCCCGGGTGGAGGCCACCGACGCCGCACCGGACGTGTCGCTGGACACCGCCCACCTGGCCGCGGCCTACCTGGGGCAGACCCCGCTCACCGGGTACGCGGCCGCCGGACTGCTCACCGAGCACACCCCGGGGACGGTCGCCCGCCTGGACGGGGCCCTGCACCGCCCGGACGCGGCGTTCAACGGCTCCATCTTCTAGGGCCGGTTCGGCGGATGCCCGGCCCCGAGCCCGCGCCCGGGGCCGGGCATCCGCTGTTTCAGCCGGTGAGCGCCTTGGCCAACCGCTCCACGTCCTCCTCGGTGTTGTACAGGTGGAACGAGGCGCGCAGCCGCCCGTCGCGGGCGGCCACCGCGATGCCCTCCCCGAGCACCCGCTCCACCCCGCCCGCCGGGGCGGCCACGGACACGATCGCCGACCCGGTCGGCTCCAGGTCCAGGCGGGCGCGCAGCAGGTCGCCCAGCGCCGCGTCGTGCGCGTGCACGGCCTCCACCCCGGTCTCCTCCAGCAGCGCCAGGGTGTGCTCCAGCCCCGCCCAGGCCGGCCACACCGGCGGCAGGTCCAGCCGGCGCGCGCCCGCCGCCAACGGGAGCGGGCCGCCGTACAGGGTGTTCCACGGGTCCTCGGCGGCGTACCAGTTGCCCGCCAGCGGGGTCAGCTCGGCCAGCGCCTCCCGCGTTCCGGTGAGGAACGCCGAGCCGCGCGGCCCCAGCAGCCACTTGTAGGTGCTGCACACCGTGTAGTCGATCCGGTCGGCGGGCAGCGGCAGCCAGCCCGCCGCCTGGGTGACGTCCACCAGCAGCCGCGCCCCGTGGGCGTCGCGCGCCGCCAGCAGGTCCTCCAGCGGGGCGATGCGCCCGTCGGAGGACTGCACCGCCGACACCGCGATCAGCCGGGTGGCCGGGCCGACCGCGTCGGCCAGGCGCTCCAGCGGCACCTCCCGGACGGCGAGGTCGCCCCGGGCCAGGAACGGGTGCACCACCGAGCTGAACTCGCGCTCGGCGATGACGACCTCCGCGCCCGCCGGCAGCGCCGCGGCGACCGTCCCGACGAACTGGGCGGTGTAGGCGCCGATCGCGGTGTTCTGCACGGGCACGCCGAGCAGGCG
>NZ_JBJJBV010000128.1:0-18362 GCF_045446735.1 Nocardiopsis protaetiae | reverse complement strand
AGGGCAGTGTCCTCAGCGGTGTCGACGTACCCGCCGGGGAGTTCCCACACCCACTGGTCGATGATGAACCGGTGCCTGCGCATGAGCAGGATCTCCCGCTGGTCGTTGACGACGAGCGTCATCGCCGCTGGGGGCATTTTCACCACGTACTGGGTGAAGGACACCCCGTCGGGGAGGGTGATGTCGACTGTGCTGAGGCGGATGTGGCGGTTCTCGTCCACGAGTTTTTCGCCGTGGATGGTCCATTGGGTAGTCACACGGGCACCCTAGCGGCGCATGGGTGTGGGCCCCGCCGTGCGGCAGGGCCCAAGGGTGACTTCACGGGGTGGGGAGCTTCAGCCCCAGCTTCGTGATCACGTCCTCCAGTGCGGTGACCCTGCGTCGGATGTCTCGCACGTACCCCATGGCGTGTCGGAGGTCGTACTCGTGGGTGCGGTGCGCTTCCTCCAGCGCGCCGAGGCGGGCGCTGTCTTCCCCACTGGTTTCGCTCTCGGCTTGGAGGACGCAGGGGCTGATCGTGTACGTCGCGAGGTCGTCTTCGGTGGGTCCGTGCATGCGGTTGACTTCGAGGCCGTGGCCTTCGAGCCATCCGATGAGGGTGGGCCAGAGGGCGGGGTGGACGAGGAGTTGGCGGACGTCGGTGGGGTGCTCGCTCACGTCGTGTCTCCGTTCTCGCGCGCCCGCTCCAGGGCGTCTGTGGCGATGTCGCGGGCTCGTTGAAGTCCGAAGAGCACACCGGCCAGCCACGAGTTGAGCGGCTCCTTGGTGATCTCCTGCTGAACTCCCTGTTCCTCGTCCACGATCCGCGCCGCGATGCTGTCCCGCTTCCGCTCTAGGGCGGTTTCCAGCTCGGCGATCCGGCGGCGCTGCGCCACAGTCTCGTCGAGCAGCTTCACGATCTGCTCGCACGCGGCGTCGTAGCGGGCGCCCATGACCCGGGCGTCCGCACGGTCGGCGCGGACCCGGGCGACGGTGGCGGCGATCATGGCGAGCTCGTCGGGGGCGAGGGCGTGGTCAGGCATCGGTATCGGCCCCCTCACGTGCCCGCTCTAGGTCGCCACGCAGCTTCTCGATTTCCTGCCTCTGCTGTTCGACCACCGCCGCCATCGTGGCCGCCCACTCGCCGAGGGTGGCTTCGACCGCGATGAGGGTGTCCTGGCGGCCTTGGTCGTATTCGTCTCCGTCGATGTAGGAGCACTGGGCCCGGAGGGGGCGGAGCGCTTCCGCGATCGGCGTGCGCGGGTCCATCACTTCTCCTTGGTGGTCGCGGTGGTGGTGTACACGTCTGCTTCGGGTGCGACCACCTGTGCGGCGTGGGCGATCGCGGCGGCCAGCGTGTCCGGATCGTGAGGGGCGGGGGCGGACACCACCACGCACACACGGACGGGGGGCTGGTCCATCACGCCTCCTCGGAGGACAGGGCGGTCACGCACGCCGGGCAGGTGACCGGGGCGTCGTCGCCGTGGTACTTGGGAGGGTGGAACTGCGACAGCGTTTCCACTCGCCCGCAGGCGGTGTGCATGGCGCCGTCCGGGTGGTCCAAGGTGCGTCCGCTGAAACGGACGGCGTGGATGACGCGGCCTCGGTGCTCGTAGGGCATCTCGGCTCGGCGGGGGAAGGCGGGCTTGCTCATCGGGTCTCCTTGTGTCGGACGCGGCGGCAGCATCAGGCGGTCAGGTCGTGCATGCCGGGCAGCGGCACGTCCACCACCGGGCGGTCAGGGGTCGCGGGGAGCGGTGGCGGGGCGGGCGCCGGCGGTTCCGGGGCGGTGTTCTCCCGCGCCCCTTCCCTGCGGGCCCGGTCGATGCGCTCCGCGACCTCCCGGATCATGTGGGTCAGGTCGTAGGCGCTCGCCGACGGGTCCTTGACCCCCAGCGCTTCGGCGAGCGCCCACCGGGCGTCCTCCCACGCCTGCTCGGCAGCTGCGAGGCGGGCGTCTTCCACGTCGGGGGTGTCGGCGAGGGCCCGGATCGCGGCGGTGGCTTCTTCGCGGGTCCACGTCTTCCAGTCGGGGTGGGCGGCCTCGATGGCGTGCACGGCCGGTTGGGACACGGTCCTGTAGGCGATGATGGAGAGCTCACCCCAGATGCTGGAGCCGGGGTGGCCGATGGTGGTGTCCTGGCGTTCGAGCCGGGCGGCGAGGTCGTGGAGGGTGCGGGCGATGGTCACGGGGTCCCTCCTAGTTCGTGTTGACGGTGGTGTCGGGGTTGACGGTGTCGTGGGTGCGGGTGCCGTCGGCGAGGGTGACGGGGATGCGCAGGACGGTGCGGGTGGTGCCGAAGCGGCTGTGCAGGGTGGTGGTGTAGGGGCGGGCGGTCACGGTGACGGTGTTGTTGGGGTCGGTGGGGTCGCCGACGGTGTAGGTGGTGCCGGGGGTGAGGTCGGTGGCGGCTGTGCGCGGCATCGGGGCTCCTTTATCTACGGCGTGTAGATGTCTTGGGACCACCTTACCGGACCGCGCAAGCTTTGTCCACGCCGTGTAGATAAGCTAGGCTCGGATCATGAACCGCAAGATCC
Source organism: Nocardiopsis protaetiae (assembly GCF_045446735.1). NCBI lineage: Bacteria > Bacillati > Actinomycetota > Actinomycetes > Streptosporangiales > Nocardiopsidaceae > Nocardiopsis > Nocardiopsis protaetiae. The sequence goes on along the minus strand of NZ_JBJJBV010000128.1, from coordinate 15,845 downwards.
CCGGATACGTCACCATCGCCGAAGTCGCCCAAGACCTCGGCGTCAAACCAGCGACCGTCCGCCGCTACCTGCACAAGAAGGACCTACCCGAACCCGACAGCCGGGCCGGCCAGTCGCCTTTGTGGAGAGAGGACACCATCGAGAGGTGGAAGGCGGACCGCGCGTCGGCGTCCTGGAACCGTAAGAAGTGACCGGCCGGCGGGGGTTCCGGCCCTGGTTGCCCCCGCCTTTCGCCCGCCCGGTGCACGTGCACACGGGGTAGAATGGGCCCACAACCACATAAAGCGAGCCCGCCGGGTGCTGGTAACACCACGACGGGCTCTTGCCACAACCTGATCCACTGCTAAGAACATCAGGAGGTGACTAGGCGTGAAGCTTAGTCCCATTGTATCCCGTGGCTCGAATCGGGGCACTGCCCAGCGAGTCACAACCGCGTACCTCCGTAGCGAGGTGGCGCGATGATCCGGCCCGACGACACCGGACAGCCCTTCGTGGCCCGCTGGCACTCCTTCTGCCGCTCCCTCCTCGTCGAGTCCAGCGTGAAGCTCGTCGCCCGCACCCTCTCCGACTACGCGGACTTCAAGACCGGCGCGAACTGCCGCCCCGGCAACGCCCGTCTCGCCCGCGACACCGGGTACAACAAGCGGACCGTCCTCACCGCCATGGCCACCCTCCGTGGAATCGGCGTCATCGACCTGACCGCCAAGGGCATCCCCAACAAGCGCGCCGACACCTACCGGCTCGTCATCCCCGAGCACTGGAAGCGCATCCCCCTCCTGGGTCCGAACGGGCAAGCCTTCACCTGCCTGTTCTGCTCCGCCGAGTTCAACCCCGTCGGCAACTCCACGGTGACCAAGACGGGGCAGGTGTCCTTCGAGCTCGAAACCATGTGCTTCTGCCCACCGCCCCGCAAGAACAAGGGGCGCGCGGAGCCGTCCTGTCTGGCGCTGTGGGACGAGGAGCGAGCGCAGCAGGGCATGCCGACGTGGAATCACTCTGGCCAGGAGCGGTGGGAGTGGTTCGACAAGGCGCGTTCCGACGAGTGGTGATGGGTGAAACCACTTCACCCTTGCTGGAGATAGGTGAAACCAGATCACCCATATAGGTGAAGTGAGTTCCCGGGATCGGTGAAATGACTTCGCGCGGTGGGTGATCTGGTTTCACCCCAACATTCCAACCAACAGGCCAGTACCAGTCCATCCATCAGTGTTCCGAGCTCGCTTCGCTCGCTCGGGCGATCGCAAGCGATCGCGCGCGAGAGACAACCTCCAACCCTCAACGACGACAAGGACGCACACCATGACCGAACCGCTCATCCACCAGCACATCCGAGCCGCTGTCGCCTACGAAGCCCGCTACGAAGCACGAAAGCAGGCCTACATCAAGGGCTACGAAGAAGAAGGACGCCGCATCGTCGACGCCAGCCAGACCGGAAAAGCCTCGTGGACGGTCACCGACTACCGCACCGGGGAACTCCTCGCGCGGGGCGACGGAGGATACGAGGAGTACAGCAAGGTCATCGATGAGGTCGGCCAGCACTGGATGGACGTGAGCCACCTCCTGGAGGAGGTGTACGAGGACGGCCCTCCGGTTACCGAGGGGCTGTCGAAGGCGCTGTGCGATGCCTTGTCGGACTGGGTGGAGGTTGCTTCGCCTGAGGAGATCGAAGCGGCACTGAGCTGACCTGCCAGCTCCCGGGGTACCGGTAACCGCTGCCGGTACCCCACCCCAGCAGCGACAATCAGACCAGGAGGAACCATGGACCACCGCCCGATCCTGTTCATCGACGTCGACGGCCCCCTCAACCCCTACGACGGGTCCAACCGGTCCGCGTACCGGCGCGGCTACCGGAAGTGGAAGCTGAACGGTTTCGACGTGCTCCTCCACGCCTCCCACGGGGCGTCTCTGGCCGCTCTGCCCTACGACCTGGTGTGGGGCACCACATGGGAGACCGACGCGAACATCTACATCGCCCCTCGGATCGGGTTGCCGCACCTGCCCGTGTGCGCGTTCCCGGACGGGCCTGACGACGCGCCCCGCGGCGTGTACTTCAAGACGTCGGACATCATCGCCTACGCGGCCGGTCGGCCCTTCGCGTGGATTGACGACGAGATCACCGACGCCGACCGTGAGTGGGTCGCCAAGCGGCATGACGGTCCGGCGCTGCTGCACTGGGTGGACCCGGCGATCGGGCTGGAGGCGTCGGACTTCGAGGCGTTAGCGGCATGGGCGGGGAGCCTCGCGGCCGCCGCCTGACCCCTTTGGCCGCTCGGCGCACGTCGGGCGGCCCCGCACCCCCACCAGGCAAGCGACACTAGACGCAGGAGGACCCATGGACGACATCCGCTGTGGCAAGACCATCCACGAACCCATGACCACCGGCTGCCTTCTCGACCCCGGACACGACGGCGACCACTTCGCCTACGGTGTTGAGATGACCACCCCCGACCCCGGGACGCCTTGGTCGCACCCGGTCCCTTCCGAGCCGGTTGCAACGTCGAAGATCACGTTCGACGAGACCACGGTGACGTTCCGGCCGTGTTCACCGAAGCCCGTCCCCACGTACCGGATCGCGTCCGCTTGACCCGGCCCGTCCGCTGACCCAAGGAGGACACATGGAAGACCTCATCACCTGGCTGCGCGCCCAAATCGAAGCCGACCGGAACGCCGCAACCGTGTTCCACGACGTCAGCATTGCCGCAGCACACAGCGATGTCGGCACCACAGACGAAGGCGCCTACGACCACTACCGCATGATGATCGCGCCCATGCAGATCATCGCGGACACCACTGCCAAGCTCGCCCTGCTCGACACCTACCAGCGGGTCGCCGACATGGACGACGGCACCGACGTGTGGGCGTTCAGCGGCGCCCACGGGCAGGCCAACGGGCTCGGGGAGGCTGTGCGCACCATCGCCCAGGGGTACTGCGAACGCGACGGGTGGAATCCGGCCTGGGGCAACGACAAGCAGACCTCCGGCTGAGGAGTGACAGGGCGCCCGACCCGCACGGGCGCGTTGCTTTCGCGCTACAGTGGACACCCTCCCCGCGCGAGCGGGGGTGAGCCGGTGGGATGGTCGAAAAACACCGCCCACGGGGTGCCCTCTCCGCGCGAGCGGAGGTCGAAGAGGCCGCCCACCATCACGGTGGGCGGCCTCTTCGCGTTCTACTTCCGTTTCTGCGCCTGCCTGCCTTCGATCTGCGCCGACGTGGGCGGTCGGAAGTCATGCCCAAGGTCGGGGTTGCCGTCCTCCAGCCAGTCATCGGCCGGGTCGTCCCACTCGTCCACGGTGGCGTCCATGCCGTGTGCGGCCTCGGGGCGCCCGCAGACCCCGCACCCATCGACCGGGTACCTCTCCTCCGGCGCAGGCGTGTTGCGCAGCCGGTGATTTTTGTTGCGGGCCGAGACCCGCGCGGTGGACATGCCCAGCGCCTCCGCGACCTGGGGGCCGGTCATCCCGGACGCGAGCATCTCCGCGACCACCCCGTCCTGGTAGGCGGCTTGCAGGGTTTTGGCCTGGGCGATGATCTTCCCGGCCTCCCGGTAGCGGTCCTCGAAGGGCAGCCGGTCCAGGGCTTGCCTGTCGATGTGGATGTAGTCGGTCATCGCAGTCCTGCCTTCGTGAGGGCGTCGCGGGTGGCGGTGGCGCGGTCGGTGCCGTTGGCCATGGCGTTGGTGATGTCGGTGCCGACCTGTCGGCCGAGGTCGGTGATCTCGACGCCGTATGTGTCGTCGCGGACCAGGAGTCCGGCGGCGATGAGGCGGGTGCCGCGGCCTCCGGTGATGTCAGGGCCGCCGTGGGCGAGTTCGTGGCGCATGGCGAGGTGGCAGCTTCCGGTGCGGGCCCAGGTGGCGATGACGCGGGCGTCGTTGTCGCGGATTTCCACGGTGGCCTTTCGGGTGCGGCGGATTCCGAGGGCGATGCGGCGGGCGAGGGAGGCGGTGTCGATGGTCCACCGGCCGCTGGTCTTGGTGGCCTTGACGGCGCCCGTGCGGCACCAGGCGCGAACGGTGGCGACGGTGACGCGGGCCTGTTGTGCGGCGGTGGTGGTGTCCATCGGGGCCTCCCCTGTTCGTACTGTCGCACTGACATTAACCCTACTGTTCATCCCTTGTCAACAGTACTATTTAGCCCAGGGTTCGGGGTGCTAGCCCACGCGGCCGCCCTGGTCAACCGTCCCCGCCCCGGGTTACCGTGCCCCATGGACAACACAGACCCCCGCGACAGGTACGTCAGCGAAGAGTTCACCAGCAGCCGAGGCCACGTCTGGCGGGCCGTTGTCGACACCGAGGCCGACAACGGCGGCCTCACCGAGGAAGAATCCACTGCGATGGTGATCGCCGCCATCGACCGGGCCGAGCAGCAGTTCGAGAAGATGCGGCGAGACCAGTAGCGTGTGGGCCCTACTTCCCCGGGGCCCAACCGCAGCTCACCACGTATTCGGCGATCACCGAACACGCAGAAGGCCCCACTACGTGTGGGGCCCTTGATCTCACACCTACACCGCCCATTCCGGGGCGGGTCAGCGCGCGCACCCAGTCTACGTCCACCGCCCCATGATCGGCCACGGGTCCGGGTCCGAGGTCGCCTCGAACCCGCACGCGTGTACCCACCGCAACCGGCCCAGGGCGTCGCCGTCTTCGTCGGGGGCCGCGAACACCCACCCCACGCCAGCCTCCCGCGCCAGGTCCAGGAACGCGCCCACGAGCGCTGTGCCGACCCCCTGGCGCCGCACCCCCGGGGCCACCACGACCGCCTGGATGTAGCCCGCACGACGCACCGGGGCCACAGGGTGGGAAGCGTCCAGAGAGCCGGCCAACCAGCCCACAACGGCGCCAGAGACCGCGACCAGGACAACGTCACCCGCGGGGCTGTACGACACCCCAGCAGCCGTAGAGACGGTGTTCATCGCGGGGCGGTCGGCAGCGGTCGCGGGGCGGAGGTCCATGACGGCATCATGCCCTGGTCAGCCACCGCCGGTACCGCCGCCACACCCACCCGCCCTGCACCCACAACACCACGGTCGCGCACACCAGACCCACAGCGGCGGCGAGAGGGTGCGGGCCGGCCAACTGGGCGGCGCACGTGATCGCGGACCACAGGATCAGGGCGAGGAACACCAGGCGGCGGGCGAGGTACACGGCCGCCCAGTAACGGCGCTCCAGCGGGGAACGGGAACGACGGGGCTCAAAGGTTGCGGACACAGGGGGGCTCCAAACTCCCCGGGCCTACACTGGGAAACCACGACCGGCCCGAGGAGGAGACCGTGGCGCGCTGGGAATACCGGGTAGAGGAAACCCCCGGCGGACCCCACCAAGGCCAGCTCCGCAACTGGGGCGCCGACGGGTGGGAACTCGTGTCGGAGATCGTCATCGGGGAACGGTCCGGGCTGCCGCTGGTGCGGTCCGTCCTCAAACGCAACCGCGACAGCCAGTAACCGGAAGGCGGGTAGACACCCCCGCCCGTCTACACGGCTGTCAGATGCGTCTAGACGGCCGCAACCAGCCGCAACAGTGAACGGGTGCGCTTCCGTCCCCGGGCCCGTCTACGGGCGTCTGGTACACGAAAACCCCTGCTAACGCGGGGGTTTCTGCGTGTCTGGCCGGGCGTCTAGAGGGTGCCGGGCCAGACGGCGCCCAGACACCCCCTAGACGGTCACGTTGTGTAGCGGTTAGCGGCGTCCTCCAGGTCCTCGCGCCGGTACCCGCGCACCTGCGACCCGCCCGCGTTCGTGAACCTCCCGGCCTTCACGCCGGCGTCCTTCAGTGCCTTCTGGGTGTCGAGCAGGTCCATGCCGCACGCCGCCGCCACGTCGTGCCCGGTGACCCCGCGAGCGCCCTCAGAGAGCAGCAGAGCCGCCGCCAACACCCGGGGCAGCCCCTCACCCCCCTGGGTGTCCTGCGGCGCCTCAGGAGTCCGCTCTGTAGGCATCTGGGAGGGGCTGCGGTACCACCACACCTCACCGCCCGGCACCGCCGCGACCGCGCTGTCCGAGGACAGGTCCCACACCTGGATCGGCGGCTGCCCCGGGCCCCGACCCCCGGTGTTCGTGACCGCGTACCCGCCCAACTCCAGCTCGTGCGTCTTCCAGTCGCTGCCCAGCACCTGGTTGTTCTCGTTGCGCCCGGCGGTCCGCAACACCACCCTGTCCTGCATCACCCCGCTGAGCTGCGACGGAATACCCTCACCCACCGTCGGCTTCTGCGTCGCCCACACCACATCCAGGCACCGCGAACGGCCCGTCCGCGCCAGCGACGCCAGCGGACCGAGCAGATCGATGTGGTCTTCCGGGTCCTTCGCGGAGGTGTCGTGCATGGAGATGACTTCCGCGCCCTCATCGATCACGACCACGATGCGGGGCCGTTCCCTGGTCGGCGTCCACGTCGCGACCTGCCGTTCCTGCATGATCGTGGACCGGTCCTCAGCCTCCGCGGTCAGCTCCCGCAGCAGACCGAGGACGTCCTCGGGGTTAGTGGCGGTGCGGACCTTGCCGCGCCACAGCCCAGCCTCTTCGCCCTTGCCGTCGATGTACACGACGACGGTGGGCTCGTCCGAGCACAGGGCGCCGGCCATGACGACGCGCACCAGCACGGACTTGCCTGACCCGGAGGTCCCGGCGATGAGGACGCGGCTTTTGGGGATGGTGACGGGCCGCCCAGTCTCGGTGTCCACGCCGATGCCGACTCGTCCGGGACGCCACACCATGTCCCGGGACGGGGTACGGGTCCGAATCCTGAGCACTGCCTGGTCGCCGTAGTCGCCTTCGCTGAGGTCAGAACGGGTGTCCCGGGGGACGCTGAGCGCCGCCCGGATCGCGGGGAGCTTCTTCTCCAGCGCCTGCGGGGTGTGCTTCCCCGACACCGTCAGGACCACCCGGATCCCGAGGGCGTCCACCGTCGGCGTCCCCGGGACGACACCCTCCAGCCCACGGCCCGCCGTCACCTCATCCCACGCGGCCAGACGGGCCAGCAGCCGGTTCTCCTGCTCGCTCGCGCCGACCACCACCGTCCCCTGGACGTCCCCCCTGGACGCCACCCGAGCACCCGCAGACGATCCGCCCAGCTCAGCAGGGGGGACGGGGGTGGACGCCGACACCTCCACGCTGCCCTCCGCGACCGCGATCGCATGACCCTGCACAGCCAGCCACACCCACGCCGCCGGCCACGCCAACAGCGCCCACCACGCCCCGGCCATCGCTCCGGCCAGCACCGGCCCGGCCACCACCGCGGCAGGCAGCGCGGCCTGGCGAGCCAACCGGCCCCCGCGCGCCTTCAGGGTGAGGGCGTCCATCTTCATCGCGGACGGCGTCTTGTTCTCCAGCTCCCGCAGCTCCTCGGTGAGCAGCTTCACCTGCGCTTCGTCCCGGCGGATCCTGGCCTTGTCGAGCTTCTTCGCCACCGCGGCCCGCTCTCGGCGGATCTCCGCACGGGCTTCCTCCACGACCTCCTCGTACAGCGCCGGGTCCTGCACGTAGGCTTCAGCGGTCGCCCACCTGCGCGACCACGCCAGCAGGGCGTAGGTGTGCGCGGCCGACAGGTGCGCCTTCAGCCGCTCGTTGACGTCCTCCAGGAGTGCGCGCTTCGGCGACACCGCGTCATCCGGAGCATCCACGGGCACGATCACGCCTTCGGTGGGCGTCCCCCTGGACGCCTCCTCTGACCTGCGGGTGTCCCCTTCCGTTCCGTCTCGCGTCCCCCCGTCCCGGGGGTGCGGCGTCCCGGGGGACGTTCCTTCGTCCTCCCACATGACCCCCATGGGGATCCCGTCGGTGTACTCGTCAGCCTCGTGCTGGTGTGCCATGATCAGTCTTGTCCTTTCGTGGCCATACATGCAGGGACACGGGCCGCCCGGGGTGTCAGTCCCCGAGGCGGCCCACTGTGGTTTCAGGCGACCGCGCCGCCAATCAGCCACGCGGCGACCCCGGCGCCCTGGGTGTGCACCCAGTCGATGAGGTTCGTGACCACACCACCCGCACTGCCCTTCGCGGCGATAGGGGTGATGATCAGCGCGGTGATCGCGACCGGGTTGTACGTGTGGTCGTAGCGCAGGTCCACGAGGGTGACCACGAACCCGACGATGCACAGCACCGACCAGATGATGGACGTGGACAGGCCCTCACCGGACCACCCGCCGAACGTCCCGGCGATCGCCCCGAGGATCGTGCCGTCGGCCCAGGACACGAGGGTGGATGACAGCGGGGACCGGTACAGCAGCATGCTCCCGGCCAGGCCGACGAGGAGGGCGATCAGCCCGGCCCGCCTTCCCTTGAGTTTCTTGTTGAGCCAGAACGCGAACGCGAACATGCACACGGACAGGAACCCGAACATCAGGCGCCACCCCGCTTCCCGGCAAGGTAGTAGCGGGCGACCATGACGGCCCCCCACACGACGGTGATGATCGCGATCGGCGCCAGGATCGACGCGGGGACGCCTATCCCGGCGGCGACGGCGATGATGCCGCACGCGGCGGCGACGGGGACCAGCTTGCTGGTCGGTATGGGCTTCTCGGACACGGTGTGCTCCTTCGCTGGGGTACTGCGACATGGGGGTTGGAGGGATCCGGCTGCGCTCACCCGAGGTGCTCGCCGGCCTGTCCCGTCCTCGGACCGGTGTGACCACCCACCCGACGTGCGGGGAAGTCGTCACACCCCCGAGAGGGGCGACCCCCGGGACGCGGCGTGCGTCCCGGGGGATGGGTGCTACTTGGTGGGCTTCAGCGCGGACACGTCCAGGCCCGCAGCCTCCGCCTTGTCACGCCACCGACGGATCGTCGGCGCCGACACCTCCAGGCGCCGGGCGGCCCCCCGGACGGACGCGCCCTCGCCGGCCTCGGCGATGTACGCCAGCAGCTCCCGAACCTGCGGGTCGATGACGGGCTGGTCTCCCACGGGACGTCCCCTGGACGCTCCCAGGTCAGAGCCCATGACTGCCCCGAACCCCATGACCGCCTCCGTCCCGGGAGAGCGGGGAAGGGACGACAGATCATCCGGGACCTCACCGGACCCCAGAGCGAACTGGACGGGCTGCGCGGCGCGGATCTCCCGGATCAGCTCCATGCGCTGCTTCACCGTCGCCGCGTCCTCCCGCTCCATCTCCCGCTGCTCCTTGGCGTCCCGGCGGATCTTCGCGAGCCGCAGCCGGTGCTCACGCTCGGCCTGAGCGTCCGCGAGCCGCACCTCGGCGTCGGCCATCTCCTCCTCGTGGGCGGCCTGCTGAAGCTTCTCGGCGACGGAACGCTTCTGCTCGTGGGTCGGGTCGGTGGACAGTTCCGCGTCCCGCTGAGCCTTCTCAGCGGCGGCGGCCCGGTCAGCTTCAGCCTGCGCGGCCTCCGCAGCGGCCCGGGCCAGACGCGCGTTCAGCGCCAGGTGCCACAAGCTCTTCGCGAACAGCGGGATGATCCCCAGCGCGGCCAGTGCTGGCAGGATCGTGTACGCGTGGTAGCCCACCAGCAGGGCGGCGACGGCGGCGATCAGCCACCCGGTGATCTTCGCGGGCTTGGCGACCTGCGGGGCGATCCACGCGATCGCGACCGCCGACACCAGGGCGATGTCCAGCACCACGCCGGCGGCCAGCCCGACGGGGAGCGGGGCGGGGATCATGTCGATCAGCGACCACGCCGTCCACACCAGCGAGGCGGCGGACGGGACCGCGGCGATCGCGACCGTTGCACGCGCGGAACGGGGGGTTCCGACTTGCGTCCCGGGGGACGTCCCGGGGCCGCGGCGGATCAGGATGCGCTGCCAAAACCGCTGGTTGCGGGGGGTTTCCTCGGTCTGTACGGTGTTCATATCCGGTCTCCTAGGGATCGGAGGCCCGCCCAATTCCGTCCTTGCCGACGGGGGCGGGCCGTTCGTGTGTTCGGGGTGGGTCAGTTGTTCTGGTCGCGCCAGGTGTCGGTGTCCGCGTCGTAGTCGTGGTGCATGTCCGCGGGCTGGTAGCTGTCCGTGCGCTGGCGGCGGCGTCCGGGCTGGAGTGCGGCGTTGAGCGTCTCCAGGAACTCGTCACGGTGGTCGTCCATCGGGGCTCCTCACGTCGGGGGTCGGACCGTCCGGTCCCCTTGCCGCCCCAGGACGGCGGGGCGGCGCGGGCACCACACGGTGCGTCAGGAAGAGCGGCGGGATTCCAGACGCAGAGTCGACCCCTCGGGCAGGACCACGGTCACCGACACCGGCGGCACCCGGCGGCCACCCGACACGACCAGGTCACCACCGGACACGTTCACGTCCCCGCCAGCGGTCACGTTGCTCACCGAGACCCGAGACCCGCCACGAGACCGGGAGGACGACGGGCCGGCGGGCGCCGGCGGGAACTCGATCAGCCAACCCCCCGGGGTGTCGTGCTCGGCCACCCGGTCCAGCCAGTCGGCGGGGCCATCCACGACCACCATGCCCATGACGCCAGGGGCGTAGGACACGGTCAGGTGGACACCGGACGCTCCGGCCAGGGTCAGGTCGATGGGGTCGGTGGTGGTGCGCTGGAGGATGCGGGTCACTGCCGGGCCTCCTCGGCTTCAGCGGCGGCGCGCTCGTTCAGCGTCACCGGGGCGCGCTTGGCGAGCAGCCGGGATGTGATCCACAGGACACCGGACAGGACCGCCAGCGCGGCCACAGAGTGGTGAGGGTGCGCGAGAGCGAACTCGATCGCGCGGGAGACGGCGTCCAAGACGCCCGGGGGTATGGTGAACATAGGTCGACTCCTGCCTCTATCAGGTAGTTCGGCTAGCCCCTGAGGTGGTGTTCGCGCACCGCCCGGGGGCGTTCTTCTGTTAGATCCGGACCACACTCCACGTGGAGTGGATCTGGAGTGGAGACCCTGGGAATCCCCGGATCAGACCGGGTGAGACCGGGACCTCCTAGGCCCCCTACCTGCGGATTTCCTCATGAGAGTGCTCCTGGTCGACAACCACGACTCCTACACCTACAACCTGTTCCAGCTGATCGCGGAGGTCGCCGGGGCCGAACCCGTCGTGCTCACCAACGACGACCCCGGCTGGGACCGGTTCGACCCCGCCGGTGTGGACGCCGTCGTGGTCTCGCCCGGGCCGGGCCGCCCCCAGAACGCCCGCGACCTGGGGCGCGTCCCCGAGCTGCTGGCCGCCACGCCCCTGCCGGTGCTGGGCGTGTGCCTGGGCCACCAGGCCATCGCCTACCTGGCCGGGGCCGACGTCCAGTCCGCCCCCCAGCCCCGGCACGGCCACCTCACCCGCGTCCGCCACACCGGCACCGGCCTGTTCGCGCACCTCCCGCAGGACTTCACCGCCGTGCGCTACCACTCGCTGGCCGTCCCCGAACCCCTGCCCGCCCAGGTGGCGGCCACGGCCTGGGCCGAGGACGGGGTGGTCATGGCATTGGAGCACCGCGACCTGCCCCGCTGGGGGGTGCAGTTCCACCCCGAGTCGATCGCCGGGGAGCACGGCGCCGCCCTCATCGGCAACTTCCTGGACCTGGCCCGACCCCACCGCCCGGCCGCGCCGGTGCGCACCGCACCGGCCCCGGCGCCGTCGGCGGCCGCGGTCGCCCCGGCCGCCGCTCCCGTGCCGCGCACCCGCGTCCTGGAGAGCGCGGTGGACACCGAGGCGGCCTTCGCCCGCCTGTACGGCGACGCCGAGTACGCGTTCTGGCTGGACAGCTCCCGCCCCCAGGGCCCGGCCCGGTTCTCCTTCCTGGGCGCGGCCACCGGCGAGGTCCTCACCTACCGGGTCGGCGGCCCCGTCCACATCAGCCGCCCCGACGGCACCACCGCCACCGAACCCGGCACCGTGTTCGACGCCCTCGAACGCCGCCAGCGGCCGCGCACCCCCACCCCGCTGCCCTTCGACTTCACCGGCGGGTACGTGGGCTACTTCGGCTACGAGCTCAAGGCCGACTGCGGCGCCGCCACCGCCCACACCGCCCCCACCCCCGACGCGGTGTGGCTGCGCTGCGACCGGTTCGTCGCCGTGGACCACCACACCGGGCGCACCCACCTGGTCTGCGCCGACGACGGACCCGACGGCGACGCCTGGCTGGCCGACACCGCCGCCGCCCTGGCCGACCTCGCCCCGCTGCCCGCCCCGGCCCCGGCCGCGGACCCCGTCGACCCGGCCGACCTGCTGGAACGCCCCCGCCAGGGCTACGTCGACGACATCAAGGAGTGCCTGGGCCAGCTGGCGGCGGGGGAGAGCTACGAGATCTGCCTGACCGACCGGCTGCGCACCCGCTACACCGGCACCGACCTGGACTTCTACCGCCGCCTGCGGGCCGCCTCCCCGGCCCCCTACGCCGCCCTGCTGCGGCTGGGCGGCGTGAGCGTGCTGAGCGCCTCACCCGAACGCTTCCTGCGGGTGAGCGCCGACGGCGAGGCCGAGAGCCGCCCCATCAAGGGCACCGCCCCCCGCCACCCCGACCCGGCCACCGACGCCCGCCTGGCCGAGGAGCTGCGCACCGGCGCCAAGACCCGCGCCGAGAACCTCATGATCGTCGACCTGCTCCGCAACGACCTGGGGCGGGTGTGCGAGGTCGGCACCGTCGAGGTGCCCGCGTTCATGTACACCGAGTCCTACGCCACCGTGCACCAGCTGGTCTCCACCGTCCGCGGGCACCTGCGCCCGCGGGTGTCGGCGGTGGGCGCGGTGCGCGCCTGCTTCCCCGGCGGGTCGATGACCGGCGCCCCCAAGCTGCGCACCATGGAGATCATCGACGCCCTGGAGGGGTCGGCGCGCGGCGTCTACTCCGGCGCCCTGGGGTACCTGTCGGACTCGGGCGCCGCCGACCTGAGCATCGTCATCCGCACCGCCGTCCGCCAGGGGCAGGAGCTGACCATCGGCGCCGGCGGAGCGATCGTGCTGGACTCGGACCCCGAGGACGAGTACCGGGAGATGCTCCTCAAGGCCGCCGTCCCCCTGCGCGGCCGCTGACCGCACGCGAAAAACCGTTGCGTGGCGGGGCGGGGGAGGCCAGGGTTGGGCACCGTGAACCCCGAGATCCCCCGCCACCAGATCCGCGCCCGGTACACCGACACCACGGTGACCGTCCACCAGGCCTACTCCCCGCGCCTGGGGCTGCCCGCCGCCCGCGAGGGCCGCTTCCCCGCCGCGTGGAAGCGCGGCCGCATGACCTGGATCAAGCCCTCGTTCCTGTGGATGATGTACCGGTGCGGATGGGGCCTCAAGCAGGACCAGGAGACGGTGCTGGCGGTGGAGATCACCCGCGAGGGGTTCGAGTGGGCGCTGCGCCACGTCTGCCTGTCCCACCACACCTCCGACGTGCACACCGACCGCGACGCCTGGAAGCGCGAGCTGGCGGCGGCCCCCGCCCGGGTGCAGTGGGACCCCGAACGCGACCTGCACCTGCGCCCCCTGGAGCACCGCTCCCTCCAGCTGGGCCTGGCGGGCGAGGCCTCCACCCGCTACGCCGACGAGTGGATCGTCTCCATCACCGACGCCACCCCCACCGCGCGCGCCGTCCACGACCTGGTGCGCGGCGGCGACCTGGAGGGGGCCGCGGCGCTGCTGCCCGACGAGCGCCCCTACCCCGACGTCCCCGGCCTGCTGGACCACCTGCGCCCCGGGGGCGCGGCATGACCATGACGGTGACCGTGCTGGGCACGGCCGCACCCGCCCCGCTGCCCGGCCGCCCCTGTTCGGGGTACCTGCTGCGGGCGGGGGAGCGGTCGGTGTGGGTGGACGCCGGGTTCGGGACCCTGGCGGCGCTGCGCGCCCACGCCGACCCGGCGGCCCTGGACGCGGTGTGGATCTCCCACCTGCACGCCGACCACTGCGCCGACCTGGTGGCGGCGTTCTACGCGCTGCGCTACGGCGGCCTGGAGGCGGCGGGGCCGATCCCGGTGTACGCGCCCGCCGGGCTGGCCGGGCGGCTGGCGGGGTTCTTCGGCCGGCCCGACACCGCGTTCCTGAAGGACACGTTCGCCTTCCACGACCTGCACGAGGGCCACCGGGTGGACCTGGGCGGCCTGGTGCTGACGGCGCACGCGGTGGTGCACGACGTGGAGGCCTACGCGCTGCGCGCCCGTCACGGCGGGCGCACCCTGGCCTACAGCGGCGACAGCGCCCCCTGCCCGGGGCTGGTGGCGGCCGCCCGCGGCGCCGACCTGCTGCTGTGCGAGGCCGATCACGACGCCCCGCCCGCAGGGCAGGAGCGGGCGCACCTGACCCCGGAGGAGGCCGCCGCCGCGGCCGCCGAGGCCGGGGCGGCCCGCCTGGTGCTGACCCACACCGGCCCCTCCCTGACCCCCGAGGCGGCCGCGTCCCGCGCCAGCGCCGCCCTGGGCCGCCCGGTCGCCCACGCCCGCGAGGACCGGACCCTGCGGGTGTGACACACACAGAACTAGAACGCGTTCCATAACGGTGTTAGGTTCCGTGCATGCGAGTCGACGAATACCTGCGCCACGATGCCGTGGGCCTGGCCGCCCTCATCGCCGCGGGCGAGGTCAGCGCCCCCGAGGTGCTGGAGGCGGCGATCACCCGCGCCGAGCAGGTCGAACCCCGCCTCAACACCCTCACCCTGAAGATGTACGACGAGGCCCGCCGCCGGGCCGCCCACCCGACACCGGGACCGCTGTCGGGGGTGCCCTTCCTGCTCAAGGACCTCTCCCAGGACTACGCCGGGTTCCCCACCTCCGCCGGCAACCGCGCCCTGCGCACGGTGCCCGTGCACGAACACGCCGAGGTGGTGCGCCGCTGGCTGGCCGCCGGGCTGGTCCCCTTCGCCAAGACCAACGTCCCCGAGTTCGGCGCCAAGGGCGTCACCGAATCCCGCGAGTTCGGCCCCGCCCGCAACCCCTGGAACACCGCCCACACCCCCGGCGGCTCCTCCGGGGGCTCGGCCGCGGCCGTCGCCGCCGGGGTCGTACCCGCCGCGGGCGGCAACGACGGCGGCGGATCCATCCGCATCCCCGCCGCCTGCTGCGGCCTGTTCGGCCTCAAACCCGGCCGCGGCCGGGTCCCCTTCGGCCCCGCCCGGGGCGAGCCCATGCACGGCGCCTCCGTCAACGGCGCCCTGACCCGCACCGTCCGCGACAGCGCCCTGCTCCTGGACGCCGTCGCCGGCCCCGAGACCACCTCCCCGTACCCCATCGCCCCACCCGAGCGCCCCTACGCCCAGGAGGTGGGCCGCGAGGCGGGGCGGCTGCGCATCGGCTTCACCGACCGCTCACCCCTGGGCACCCGCGTCCACCACGAGGCCGTGCGCGCCGTCCGCGGGGCCGCCGCCCTGCTGGAGTCGCTGGGCCACGACGTCTCCGAGGCCGAGCCCGCCATCGACGGCCGCGCCCTGACCGAGGACTTCCTCACCCTCTGGTACGGGTCCATGGCCGCCCTGGTCGACTCCGTCAAGGCCGACACCGGCTGCACCGACGACGACTTCGAGCCCGACACCCTCATCCTGGCCGCCATGGGCCGGGCCCGCACCGCCGGCGACTACGTGCGCGGCCACGACCGCTGGAACGCCCACATCCTGGCACTGGCCGACTTCCACACCCGCTACGACCTGCTGCTCACCCCCACCATCGCCGGCCCGCCGGTGGCGGTCGGGCGGCTGGACCCGCCCGCCTGGCTGCGCGGCGCCGAACGCCTGCTCGTGCGCACCCGCACCGAATGGCTGGTGACCCGCACCGACCTGGTCACCACCGAGGTCATGAACAACCTGACCGCGACCCCCTTCACCCTGCTGGCCAACCTCACCGGCACCCCCGCCATGTCGGTGCCCCTGCACTGGACCGACGCCGGGCTGCCGCTGGGCGTGCAGTTCATCGCCCCCGCCGCGGGGGAGGGGCTGCTGCTGCGCCTGGCCGCCCAGCTGGAGCAGGCCCGCCCCTGGGCGCACCGCCGCCCCGCCGGCATCCCCTT
>NZ_JBJJBV010000127.1:0-18412 GCF_045446735.1 Nocardiopsis protaetiae | reverse complement strand
CCTCCGGGCATGAGGGAGGGGCCGCACCCCGGAGGGTGCGGCCCCCGATCTCGCGGGGTGTCGGCTAGCCGACGCCCTTGGCGAGGGAGCCCAGCAGGTCGCGGTTGAGCTGGGAGATGGTGTCCAGCGGGATGCCCTTGGGGCAGACCGCCGCGCACTCACCGATGTTGGTGCAGCCGCCGAAGTCCTCTTCGTCGTGCTGGCTGATCATGTTGACCACGCGGGAGGCCCGCTCCGGCTGCCCCTGCGGGAGCATGCCGAGGTGGGTGACCTTGGCGGCCGTGAACAGCATGCCGGAGGCGTTCGGGCAGGCCGCCACGCAGGCGCCGCAGCCGATGCAGGTCGCGGCGTCGAACGCGCGGTCGGCGTCCGGCTTGGGGATCGGGTTGGCGTGGGCGTCCGGGGCGGTACCCGTCGGGGCGCTGATGTAGCCGCCCGCCTGGATGATCCGGTCGAAGGCGCCGCGGTCCACGACCAGGTCCTTGATGACCGGGAACGCCTTGGCCCGCCACGGCTCCACGGTGATGGTGTCGCCGTCCTTGAAGCTGCGCATGTGCAGCTGGCAGGTGGTGGTGACCTCCGGGCCGTGGGCCTCGCCGTCGATCACGACGCCACAGGCACCACAGATGCCCTCGCGGCAGTCGTGGTCGAACGCGACCGGGTCCTCGTCCTCCAGCGTGAGCTTCTCGTTGAGGACGTCGAGCATCTCCAGGAACGACATGTCCGGGGAGACGTCCGTGAGCTTGTAGGTGACCAGCCGGCCCTGGTCGTCACGGCCCTTCTGGCGCCAAACGCGCAGGCTGATGTTCACTTGTAGCTCCGCTGCTTCATCTCGACGTACTCGTACTCCAGGGCTTCCTTGCGGAGCACGGGCTTGTTGCCGTCCCCACCGAACTCCCAGGCCGCGACGTAGGCGAACTCGTCGTCGTGACGCAGCGCCTCACCGTCCTCGGTCTGGCTCTCGGCGCGGAAGTGCCCGCCGCAGGACTCCCGGCGGTGCAGGGCGTCGATGCACATGAGCTCGCCCAGCTCCAGGAAGTCGGCGACGCGGCCGGCCTTCTCCAGGGCCTGGTTGAGCTCGTCGTTGGTGCCGAGCACCTTGACGTCGCGCCAGAACTCCTCGCGCAGGTTGCGGATGAGCTCGATGGCCTTGGTGAGGCCCTCCTCGCTGCGCTCCATGCCGCAGTACTCCCACATGATGTGGCCGAGCTCCTTGTGGAAGGAGTCGACGGTGCGGGAGCCCTGGAGGGACAGGAACGTGTCGATCCGGGAGGTGACCTGCTCCTTGGCCGCGACGGCCTCGGGGTGCGACTCGTCGATCTTCTCGAACGGGCCGTCCGCCAGGTAGTCGTTGATGGTGTTGGGCAGGACGAAGTAGCCGTCGGCCAGACCCTGCATCAGCGCGCTGGCGCCCAGGCGGTTGGCGCCGTGGTCGGAGAAGTTGGCCTCTCCGGTCACGAACAGGCCCGGGATGGTGCTCTGCAGGTCGTAGTCGACCCACAGGCCGCCCATGGTGTAGTGGACGGCCGGGTAGATGCGCATCGGAACCTCGTACGGGTTCTCGCCGGTGATGCGCTGGTACATGTCGAACAGGTTGCCGTACTTGGCCTCGACGGCCGCCCGTCCCATGCGCTGGATCGCGTCGGCGAAGTCCAGGTACACGCCCAGCCCGCCGGGGCCGACGCCGCGGCCCTCGTCGCAGACGTTCTTGGCGGCGCGGGAGGCGATGTCACGCGGCACCAGGTTGCCGAAGGACGGGTAGATGCGCTCCAGGTAGTAGTCGCGCTCGCCCTCGGGGATCTGGCGGGGGTCGCGGGTGTCCCCGTGCTCCTTGGGCACCCAGATGCGGCCGTCGTTGCGCAGCGACTCGCTCATCAGGGTCAGCTTGGACTGGTAGTCGCCGCTGACCGGGATGCAGGTGGGGTGGATCTGCGTGTAGCAGGGGTTGGCGAAGAGCGCGCCCTTGCGGTGCGCGCGCCAGCCGGCGGTGACGTTGCAGCCCATCGCGTTGGTCGACAGGAAGAACACGTTGCCGTAGCCGCCGGTGGCCAGCACGACCGCGTCCGCGAAGTGCGTCTCGATCTCGCCGGTGACCATGTCGCGGGCGATGATGCCGCGGGCCTTGCCGTCCACCACGATCAGTTCGAGCATCTCGTGGCGGGTGTTCATCTGGACGGTGCCGGCCGCGATCTGCCGCTCCAGCGCCTGGTAGGCGCCGATCAGCAGCTGCTGGCCCGTCTGGCCGCGGGCGTAGAAGGTGCGGGAGACCTGCACGCCGCCGAAGGAGCGGTTGTCGAGCAGGCCGCCGTACTCGCGCGCGAAGGGGACGCCCTGGGCCACGCACTGGTCGATGATCTCGACGCTGGTCTGGGCCAGGCGGTACACGTTCGACTCGCGGGAGCGGAAGTCGCCGCCCTTGACGGTGTCGTAGAACAGCCGGTAGATGCTGTCGCCGTCGTTGCGGTAGTTCTTGGCCGCGTTGATGCCGCCCTGCGCCGCGATGGAGTGGGCCCGGCGCGGGCTGTCCTGGTAGCAGAACGAGGTGACGTTGTAGCCCGCCTCGCCCAGGGTCGCGGCCGCGGAGGCGCCGGCCAGGCCGGTGCCGACGATGATCACGGAGAGCTTGCGCCGGTTCGCGGGGTTGACCAGCTTGGCGGAGAAACGGCGCTTGTCCCAGCGCTCGTTGATCGGCCCCTCGGGGGCCTTCTCGTCGCGGATCGGTTCGCCGACGACGAAGTAGTCGGTGTCAGACATTACTTACTCACCAGTCCAAAGGTGACCGCCAGGGGCGGGAGCAGGAAGCCGATGGTCACGATCAGCGAGATGGCCACGGCCACCGCGTTGATCTTGCCCTGGCGGGACGCCTTGTTCGCGCCGAGCGTGGCCATGGCACTCCAGATGCCGTGCCGGAGGTGGAAGCCGACGGCGATGACGGCGGCGATGTAGAACAGGGTGATGTACCAGAACTCGGGCTGGAACCCGTTCACGAGCCGCTCGTAGGGGCTGTCGGACTTGCCGCCGGGCGCGATGGCGTTGACGGTCAGGTGCAGGATGTGGAAGACCACGAAGAGCGCGATGAGGATGCCGCCGTACCGCATGGTGTACGAGGCGTAGGTGCGCTGGACGCGCTTCTTCACCTGGTAGCGGTTCTGCCGGGCGCGGCCGGCGCGGCGCCACAGGATGACGACCGCGTAGATGTGGATCAGGACGCTCGCCAACAGGACGATGCGCGCGATCCAGAGGAAGCCGGACTCGGGCAGGAGCGGGTAGCCCAGCTCGCGCAGGCCGTGCGCGTAGCCGTCGAACGCCGCCTGGCCCGAGAAGACTTTCAGGTTGCCGTACATGTGCGCGATCAAATACAGCACGAGGATCGCCCCGGTGACAGCCATTGCTGACTTGAGTGCCACCGTGGACCCGTAGGCCGTAGACCGCTTCTTGGTCAAGGTACTGTTCGCCACAGCCTGCCACTTTAAATTCGAGTTAAGTCCGACGTCTAAGGCATCAGGACTCTGGCCTCCATAGCCGTAGGCTATGGATCATGCAGTTCCAACAGCTCGCCTACTTCGTCGCCGTCGCCCGCACACGCCATTTCACCCGCGCAGCCGAGCTTTCACGCGTCGCCCAGCCGAGCTTGAGCAAACAGATCCGCAGCCTTGAGAGGGAGTTGGGCGCGCCGTTATTCAGTCGTGCCCGGGGAAATATCACACTCACTCCGGCCGGTGAGGCGCTGCTTCCGCTGGCCCAGCGCATCCTGACGGACCTGGAGACGGCCCGGCGCGAGGTGGCCGAATTGGCGGGGGTGCGCCGGGGCCGGGTCCGCCTGGGGGCCACGCCGTCGCTGTGCGCAGGGCTGCTGGCGGACGTGCTCGCCGACTTCCACACCCGCTACCCGGGGATCGAGCTGAACGTGGAGGAGAGCGGGTCCCGCGACCTCATCCGCAACCTGGGCCGGGGCGAGCTGGACCTGGCGCTGATCATCCTGCCCCTGCAGAGCAGCGACCCGGACCTGTCCACCATCCCGATCCTGCGGGAGAACCTGGTGGTGGCCAGCCCGATGGCGCGGCCCTCCCCCACCGGTCGGGCGTCGATCCGGATCACGGAGCTGCGGGACCGGCCGCTGGTGATGTTCCGGCGGGGGTACGACGTGCGCGAGGCGACGCTGCGGGCCTGCCGGGCGGCGGGGTTCGAGCCGGAGCTGGCGGTGGAGGGCGGCGAGATGGACGCCGTGCTGCGGTTCGTGGAGGCGGGGCTGGGCCTGGCGGTGGTGCCGAGCATGGTGCTCAAGAACCGCCCGGGCCTGCGGGGGACGCCGCTGGCCCGGCCGCGGCTGCTGCGGACGGTGGCGCTGGCGCGGCGCAAGGACGTGGACCCCTCGCACTCGGCGGACGCGTTCCGCCGCCACCTCAACGAGTACCTGCTGGGGATGTCGCAGCAGGAGCTGGGCCCGGACCTGGAGGTGCTCATCACGGACCCGGAGGCGGGCGGCCCGGAAAGGGACGGGGGCTGACCCCTACCACTTCCGCCACTTCATCACCAAAAGAGTCGAACATCCCTAAGGGCGCTTTCTTTCTGTTTTTATGACATATGCATACAAAAAACAGAAAAAGAGTGACGCGTTTCACATCCATTTCTCCGGGGTTTCGTGGACCCTGAGATGTGACCGTCATCACAGCCACCTAACGTGGCGTGACAGAGCGGTTCCCTTCCGGCCACCCCGGGCCGGCCGGCACTCACCGGAGGCGCCACGGCGGGGACGCGGTCACCCCGCGGTCCGTCCCCCGACCGGGCCCTCCCACTGGAGGTGGAGACGACGGTGACCCCGCCCGAAGGCGCGACCCCCGCACGCGCCCGGATACGACTCCCGCAGCGCACCCTGCGCACCGACCGATGGTGGCTCGGCCCCCTGTTCACCACACTGGGCCTGGCCACCTTCGTCGTCTACGCGACCCTGCGGGTCTTCCAGCAAGACCACTACTGGGTCCAGGAGCACCACTACCTGACCCCGTTCTACTCACCCTGTCTGGCCGCCCAGTGCGCGCCCGACGCCGCACTGTTCGGGCGCCTGCCGGTGGAGTTCCCACCGCTGGTCCCCTACGCCCTGCTCAGCCTGCCGTTCCTGCTGCTGTTCCGGCTGACCTGCTACTACTACCGCAAGGCCTACTACCGCTCGATCTGGCAGGCGCCCACCGCCTGCGCCGTCCGGGAGCCGCACCGGTCCTACACCGGCGAGACCCGGCCGCTGATGCTCCCGCAGAACGCGCACCGGTACTTCTTCTACGTCGCCTTCGTGATCACCGCGATCAACACCTGGGACATGATCGTCCCGTTCTTCCACGGGACGGACGGCGGCTTCGGCATCGGCCTGGGCAACGTGATCATGGTCGTCAACGTGCTGATGCTGTGGGGCTACACGCTCAGCTGCCACTCCTGCCGCCACGTCATGGGCGGCCGCCTGCGCAGCTTCGGCCGCCACCCGGTCCGCTACCGCCTGTGGACGGGCATCTCCCGGCTCAACGACCGGCACATGTACTTCGGCTGGGCGAGCATCGCCACCCTCATCGCCACCGACGCCTACGTGGCGCTCATGGCGAGCGGCGTCATCTCCGACCTGCGCTTCCTCAACTGAATCCCTCTGGGCACGAGGCCGACCCGGAAAGGCACACGATGGCTCCTCCGAGAGCACCCGGCGTGACCCGCCACACCTATGACGTGGTCGTGATCGGCGCGGGCGGCGCTGGACTGCGCGCCGCGATCGCCGCCCGCGAACAGGGCATGCGCACCGCCGTCATCTCCAAATCGCTGTTCGGCAAGGCGCACACGGTGATGGCCGAGGGCGGCGCCGCGGCCGCCCTGGGCAACGCCAACCCCGCCGACGAGTGGCGGGTCCACTTCCGCGACACCATCCGCGGCGGCAAGTTCCTCAACGACCCCCGCATGGCCGAGCTGCACGCGCGCGAGGCCCCCGACCGCATCCTGGAGCTGGAGTACTGGGGCGCGCTGTTCGACCGGACCCCCGACGGCCGGATCAGCCAGCGCAACTTCGGCGGGCACGAGTACCCGCGCCTGGCGCACGTGGGCGACCGGACCGGGCTGGAGATGATCCGCACCCTCCAGCAGCGGATCGTGGCGCTCCAGCAGGCCGACGCCGCCGAGCTGGGCGACCCCGACGCGATGCTGCGGGTCTTCCCCGAGACCGCGGTCACCGAGCTGCTGCTGCACGACGGGGCGATCGCCGGGGCGTTCGGCTACCGCCGCGAGGACGGCGGGTTCGTCGTGTTCGAGGCGCCGGCGGTGGTGCTGGCCACCGGCGGCATCGGAAAGATGTTCCGGACCACCTCCAACTCCTGGGAGTACACCGGCGACGGCCACGCGCTGGCGCTGCGGGCCGGGGCGTCGCTCATCAACATGGAGTTCGTCCAGTTCCACCCCACCGGGATGGTCTGGCCGCCGTCGGTGCGGGGCATCCTCGTCACCGAGTCGGTGCGCGGCGACGGCGGGGTGCTGCGCAACTCCGAGGGCCGCCGCTTCATGTTCGACTACGTCCCCGACGTGTTCCGCGCCCAGTACGCGGAGACCGAGGAGGAGGCGGACGGCTGGTACGACGACCCGCAGAACCACCGCAGGCCGCCGGAGCTGCTGCCCCGCGACGAGGTGGCGCGGGCGATCAACAGCGAGGTCAAGGAGGGGCGGGGCTCCCCGCACGGCGGGGTGTTCCTGGACGTGTCCACCCGGCTGCCCGCCGAGGAGATCCGCCGCCGCCTGCCGTCCATGCACCACCAGTTCAAGGAGCTGGCGGACGTGGACATCACCGCCGAGCCGATGGAGGTGGGCCCCACCTGCCACTACGTGATGGGCGGGGTGCGGGTGGAGGCCGAGACGGCCGCCTCCGACGTGCCGGGGCTGTTCGCGGCCGGCGAGGTGGCGGGCGGCATGCACGGCTCCAACCGGCTGGGCGGCAACTCGCTGTCGGACCTGCTGGTGTTCGGCCGCCGGGCCGGGCAGGGCGCGGCCGGATACGTCGCCGGGCTGGCCGGGCGCGCGCCCTACGAGAGCGTGGAGGACCGGGTGTCCGCGGCCGCCGAGCACGCGCTGGCGTTCCTCAAGCAGGGCACCGGGGAGAACCCGTACACGCTCCACTCCGACCTCCAGGACACCATGAACGACCTGGTCGGGATCATCCGGCGCGGGCCGGAACTGGCTGAGGCGCTGGAGCGGCTGGACGGCCTGCTGGAGCGCTCCGCGGGGCTGAGCGCCCCCGGCGACCGCGTGTACAACCCCGGCTGGCACCTGGCCATGTCGCTGCCCAACATGCTGGTGGTGTCCCGGGCGATCGCCGCGGCGGCGCTGGAACGCGAGGAGTCGCGCGGCGGGCACACCCGCGACGACTTCCCCGAGATGTCGCCGCAGTGGCGGCGGATCAACCTGGAGGTCCGGACCGACGGCGGCGACCTGGTGACGGTGGAGCACCGTCCGGTGCCCGACATCCCCGAGGGCCTGATGTCCGTGTTCGACCCGGACGAGCTGGCCAAGTACCTGACCAAGGAGGAGCTGCCCGAGGCGGCCGACGACGTGAACGAGGAGGAGCGGGCATGAGCGAGCGGTTGTTCCGGGTCTGGCGCGGCGGGGCCGACGGGGAGCTGTCGGAGTACCGGGTGGAGGTGAACGAGGGCGAGGTGGTGCTGGACGTGCTGCACCGGCTCCAGGCCACCCAGGCCCCCGACCTGGCGGTGCGCTGGAACTGCAAGGCGGGCAAGTGCGGCTCGTGCTCGATGGAGATCAACGGGATGCCGCGGCTGTCGTGCATGACGCGGATGAGCGTGTTCACCGAGGACGAGACGGTCACGGTGACGCCGCTGCGCACCTTCCCGGTGATCCGGGACCTGGTGTGCGACGTGTCGTTCAACTACGACAAGGCGCGGGAGATCCCGTCCTTCACCCCGGACCCGGCGACGGCGCCGGGGGACTTCCGGATGGCGCAGGTCGACGTGGAGCGGTCGCAGGAGTTCCGCAAGTGCATCGAGTGCTTCCTGTGCAACAGCGTCTGCCACGTGATCCGCGACCACGAGGAGAACCAGCCGCACTTCTCCGGCCCGCGCTTCCTGATGCGGGTGGCCGAGCTGGAGATGCACCCGGAGGACACCGCCGACCGGCGGGCGATCGCCCAGGACGAGTTCGGGCTGGGCTACTGCAACATCACCAAGTGCTGCACGGAGGTGTGCCCGGAGGGCATCCACATCACCGACAACGCGCTCATCCCGATGAAGGAGCGCGTCGCGGACCGCAAGTACGACCCGCTGGTGTGGCTGGGGTCCAAGATCGGGGTCCGCCCCAAGGACACCCCGATCGCGCCCAACATCCGCCGCCCGGCGAACGACTGAGCCGGGCCGGGGCGCGGGGCAGGGGCGTGAGGCCGCCGACCCCGCGCCCCGGTGGCCGCGTCCCGGCCCCGGTGGTCGCGGCCGCGGCGGCCGTCGACATCCGCGCCCTGGTGGCCGCGTTCCGGTGGCTGCGGCCACCGATGCCCAGAGGCCGGGGGGTGAGGCCGCCGGTCCCGCGCTCCGGTAGCCGTGCCGACGGCTACGGCTGCGGCCGGCCCAGGGTGCGGGGCATGAGAGCGCCGATTCCGCGTCCCGGTGGCCGCGTCCCGGCCCCGGTGGCCGCGGCCGCCAGGGCCCAGGGGCCAGTACTTTGAGGCCGATGCTCAGGGGCCGGGGCATGAGGCCGCCGATCCGGTGTCCCGGTCCCGCGTCCCGGTCGCGGCGGCTGCGGCCGCAGGGGGCCGGGGGCAGGTGCTCAGAGGTCGGCGGCCATGAGTTGCATTCCCCAACATGAATATTCACTGTAGAGAATATGACCTACGGGGAACATGCCTGCCTGGAATGGGTGCCTATGAGCTTTGGGCGAGGAAAACAACCGATCATCCGCTTGATGGCGAATCTCGACTTTTCCCCGGCGGGGCGGCACACTGTGCCCCCTCGAACGGGTTGAGGGCGGGGACGCATGGCGGACGACCACAGTCTCAAGCGGCACGTCGGCGGCGGGGCCGCCCGGGTGCTGGGCACGGCGATCCGGGAGCGCCTCCCGGAGTTCGACGTGGAGGGCTACGCCGCCGAGGTGGCGGCCCGGGTCGGCCCGCTGGAGCTCAAGGACCGGGTGATGGTGATGGCCGAGGGCCTGCGCGCCCGGCTGCCCGCCGCCTATCCCGAGGCCGTCGGGGTGCTCGTGGACTCCCTGGGCGAGGACCTGGTGGACGGCGCCGGGATGTACGCGCAGGGGTTCCACCTGATGGCGGTGGCCCGGTTCGTGGAGGAGTACGGGGTGGCCCACCCCGAGGCGTCGCTGCCCGCCCTGGTGGAGATCACCCGGCGGCACACCTCCGAGTTCGCGGTGCGGCCCTACCTGGTGCACCACCGGGAGGCGGCGCTGAAGCTGATGCACGCCTGCGCGACCGACCCCGACCCCAACGTGCGGCGGTTCGCCAGCGAGGGGCTGCGGCCCCGGCTGCCGTGGGCGCGGCGGCTGCCGGAGTTCGTCGCCGACCCGGAACCGGTGCTGGAGGTCCTGGAGATCCTGCGCAACGACCCGTCGGCGTACGTGCGCACCTCGGTCGCCAACAACCTCAACGACATCTCGCGCGACCACCCCGGCCGGGTCCTGGACCTGGCCGAACGCTGGTCGCGGGAGAGCCCGACCCCCGAGACCGCCTGGACCGTCCGGCACGCGCTGCGCACCCTGGTCAAGAAGGGCGATCCGCGGGCGCTGGCGCTGCTGGGCGCGACCGGCGGCGACCGCGTGGGCACCGAGGGCCTGTCCCTGTCCCCCGCCGCGCTGGACCTGGGCGGCGAACTCCGGATGCGGGTGGAGCTGGTCAACAACGACGACCGCCCGCACACGGTCATCGTGGACTACCGGGTGCACTACGTGAAGGCCGACGGCACCCGCCGCCCCAAGGTGTTCAAGTGGACCACCGTGGAGCTGTGCGGGGGCGAGCGGCGCACGCTGGAGAAGCGGCACCGGGTGAAGCCGATCAGCACCCGCACCCACCACGGCGGCGAGCACCTGGTGGAGGTGCAGGTCAACGGGGTGATCAAGGCGGCCGCCCCGTTCGAGCTGCGGGTCTGAGGCCGGGCCGGGCCCGGTTGAAGGCCGCGGGCCCGGGCCGGATGCCGCGGGCTCTGTGGCCTCGGCCCGGGCCGGATGCCGCGGGCTCTGGGACCTCGGCCCGGGCCGGATGCCGTGGGCCCGGTGGCCTCGGACCCGGCTAGAAGCCGCGGGCCGCCCAGTCGTCGAGGTGCGCGGCCGCCTCGGCGATGGTGGTCGACGCCCCGTGCCCGGGGTGGACGACCGTCTCCCCCGGCAGCACCGCCAGGTGGTCGCGGATGGACGCGATGATGGTCGGGAAGTCCGACAGCGGCTGTCCGGTGGCGCCCGGCCCGTCCGGGAAGAGCGTGTCCCCGGTGAACACCGAGCCCAGGGCGGGCGCGTACAGGCTCACCCCGCCGGGCGTGTGCCCGGGGGTGTGCAGGATCTGGAGCTCGACCCCGCCGACCTGGAGGGCCTCGCCGTGCAGCAGCGGGGCGTCCGGCTCCTGGTCGGGGTGCACCCGGTGCCACAGGTCGGCGTCGTCGGGGTGCAGCAGGACCGGGCTGTCGGTGAGCTCGGCCAGCGCCACCGCCGCGTTGATGTGGTCGGTGTGGCCGTGGGTGCACACGATCGCCATGAGCTCCCGGTCGCCCAGGCCGCGGGCGATGGCCCGGTGGTCGTGGGCGGCGTCGATGACGATCGCGCTCTCCTCGTCACCGACGATCCAGACGTTGTTCTCGACCGCGGACTCGGCGCCCTCCAGGCTGACCACCCCCGAGGTGCGCAGGTGTACGACCGGGTACGTGCCGCTCATCGAAAGCCTCCACCGCCTGACGTCCACTGCCCGTTCCGACGCTTCCGAGCCTATCCCGAGCAGGCCCCGGCCACACGTGTTCGCGGACGGGGCGGCCGCGGGGACAGGGCGCGGGGGCAAGGCGCGGGGAGCCGGGGGTCAGGCCGTGATGCCGGGCTCGAAGTTGCGGCGCAGGGCGTAGGGCTGGATGAGGCCCAGCCCGTGGGCGTGCCGCGCCCGCACCTTGACCACCTGGAGCCCCTCGGCCTCGCCCAGGCTGCGGGCCAGCTCCTCGTCGATGAGGACGGTGCCGGGTCTGGCGAAGGAGGTGAGGCGGCTGGACCGGTTAACGGTGGTGCCGAACACGTCGCCGTGCAGGGTGAGCACCGGACCGGAGGACAGGCCCACCCGCACGTCGGGCACCTCCACGTGGGTCTTGACCCCCGAGGCCAGGCGCAGCGCGATGTCGGCCGCCTTGACCGGGTCGTCGGCCACGTAGAGCACCTCGTCGCCCAGGGTCTTGACGACCCGGCCGCCGCCCGAGGCGACGATGTCGGCGGCGGTGGCCTCGAAGCCCTCCACCACCTCGGCCAGCTCCACCTCGTCGAGTTCGCGGCTGAGGGTGGTGAAGGAGACCAGGTCCGCGAACCCGACGATGAGCGGGTAGTAGTTGGGCACCCCGTCGACGCCGTTGGACATCACGGCCAGGGTGCGGGCGGTGGAGGCGGCGAGCTGGCGGCGCCAGATGTGCAGCAGCAGCCGCTCCACGTCGGGCAGCAGCTCCTTGACCTGGTTCATCAGGGGGGCGGCGCCCTCGACGCCCTCCCCCTCGCGGAACAGCAGGGTGCTGAGGATGCTGGTCTGCCAGTCGGCCAGCCGCGCCATGGTCTGGCCCATGGCGCGGGCGAAGCGGACCACCGCCTCCTCGTCGAGGACGTCCTCGTCCAGCAGCCCGGTGGCCAGGCGCAGGGCCTCGACGTCGCTCTCGGTGAAGATGACGGTGTCGTCGCTCTGTGTGGGAAAGCCCAGGGCACGCCAGATCCGACCGGCGAGCTCGGGGTCGGCCGCGGCCAGCTCGATCGCCTGCTCCCTGGTGTAGACCGCCTCACCGCCCAGGAGAGCGGTCTCGATCACTTTCGGGTCAGGACGCGACGACATACGTTCTCTTTCACGGAACCGTCCCCGCCCGTGCGGGGAGCGAGTACTGGGGGCCACCGCGTCGGCGCCGCGGGGTCCACCTCCAGCTTACGCCGGAGACCGCCGCCGCTCCGGGCGGCCGTCACCGGGGGTCGGAGGAGGACTCCGGTCGGTGCGCGTCGTTGACCCGCTTGTAGATCTCCGACTGGAACCACTCCGGTCTGGGGACCTTCTTGAGGGTGATGGCCTCCTGCTCGGAGGCCGACTGCACCGTCAACGTCCCGTACCTCATGATGCGTTCCCACACCGACATGCTGAAGGCGACGTCGTTGACCCGGGTGAGCGGCATGTCCCGGCCCTGCCGGGAGATGAGGCCGTCGCGTGTCATCAGACGGCGGTTGGAGAGGATGTAGACGGTGGTGGACCAGCGCAGCAGGGGGATGAGCCAGAATGCCAGCGCGGCGATCAGGGCGAGGACCCCGACCACCCCGGCGGCGATGGGCGCCCACTCCTCCTGCCAGGGCAGGAACCACAGCGCCGCCGCGGTGGCGGCGACGATGAGCACCAGGGCCGTGAACTCCTCGATGAGGACGGTCCAGTGCTGGCGGACGACGTGGACGAGTTCCTCGTCGTCGGAGAGATAGCGGTCCGCGATAGCCATGGTTGGATCATGACATAGGGCGGTACCGCCCAGAAAGGCCGTGTCCGCGGCCTGTGGACGACGCCGCGGCGACGTTCCCCGGAACGCTCTCCACCGTGACCCGGACGCGCCCTCAGCGGGCGGGCCGCACGTGCACGACGTCGCCCACGCTCAGGGCCCGTTCCCCCGCGGGGCCGTCGACCACCAGCCGCCCCTCGGCGTCGATCGCGGTCACGACGCCCTCCAGGGCCTGGTCGCCGGGCAGGTGGACCCGGACCCGGCGGCCCAGGGTGGTGCAGACGTCGCGGTAGACCTCGGCCAGGCCGCTGGCCTCGGCGTCGCCGCCGGCCGCCGCCCACAGCGTGTACAGCTCCTCGAACTCGCCGAGCAGGGACGCCAGCAGCACCCCCCGGTCGACCTCGGTGGCGCCCTCCCCGCGGAGCGAGACCGCGGTGTCCACGGGCAGCTCGTCGGGGCCCTGGGAGACGTTGAGCCCGATGCCGACGACCACGGCCGCCTCGCCCGAGGAGAAGTCCACCTCGGCGAGGATCCCGGCGAGCTTGCCGTCGCCGCTCCCCGGGTCGGCCCGGAAGGCCGCGGGCACCAGCAGGTCGTTGGGCCACTTCAGGGCCGCCTTGACCCCGGTGGTGCGCCGCACGGCGCCGACCGCGGCCACGCCCATCAGCGCCGACAGCCAGCCCAGCCGGGCGGGCTCCACCGCCGGGCGCAGCAGCAGGGACACCGTGAGCGCGGCGCGCGGCGGGGTGGTGAAGCCCCGCCCCATCCGGCCCCGGCCCGCGCTCTGGTGCTCGGCCACCAGCACGCTCCCGTGCGGCGCCCCGGCCCGCCCGCGGGCGGCCAGCTCGGTGTTGGTGGACCCGGCCTCGGGCACCACCTCGATCCGCTCCCACATCCCCCCGGGGCGGATGAGCGCGGCGTTGAGCGCCGCCACGTCGAGCGGCGGTCGCAAAAAGTCCTCGGATCCGGCCATGCCCCCATTACAGCAGCGCCACGGCGGTTCCGCGCCCGGCGCCGCGCCCCGGCCTGTGGTGAGGGCCGGGGCGCGGGCGTGTGTCGGGCGGCGGGGTCAGCCGGTGTTCTGGAGGCCGGCGGCGACGCCGTTGACGGAGAGCAGCAGGAGGCGCTCCAGGTGCTGCTGGTCCTCGGGTGAGAGGGTCGCGGCGTCCTCCGAGCGCAGCGCCTCCAGGGCGCGCAGCTGGAGGTGGGACAGCGCGTCCACGTAGGGGTTGCGCAGGTCCACGGCGCGCGAGAGCACGCGGCGGGTCTCCAGCAGGCGGGAGTGGCCGGTCACCCGCAGCACCAGGTCGCGGGTGAGGTCGTACTCGGCCAGGACCCGCTCGCTCATCTCCGGGCGGTCGCCCAGGGCGAGGTAGCGCTCGGCGATGGTGCGGTCGGTCTTGGCCAGGCTCATCTCCGCGTTGTCCAGCAGCGACGCGAACATGGGCCACTCGCGGTAGGCGTCCTGGAGCAGCGACAGGTCGGACACGGCCGCCAGTCCGGTGCCCAGCCCGTACCAGCCGGGCAGGTTGACCCGGGTCTGGGTCCAGGCGAACACCCAGGGGATGGCGCGCAGGTCGCCCAGGCCGCGGGCGGCGCCGCGGCGGGCCGGGCGCGAGCCCAGGCGCAGCTCGCCGAGTTCCTCCAGCGGGCTGACCCGGGAGAACCAGGCGGCGAACCCGTCGGCGTTGATGAGGTCGAGGTAGGCCCGCTGGGCGGCGGCCGCGATGGTGTCGGCGTGCGGCCGGTACTTGAGGGCGGCGGAGCGCTCGCGTTCCTGGACCTCGTCGGTGGAGGCCATGAGGACGGCGTGGCCGACCTGTTCGATGTGCCGCCGGGCCAGGTCGGCCTGGCCGTAGCGGGCGAAGATGACCTCGCCCTGCTCGGTGACCTTGAACCGGCCGTCGACCGAGCCGGGCGCCTGGGCGAGCAGGGCGCGGCTGGCCGGGCCGCCGCCGCGGCCCAGGGAGCCGCCGCGGCCGTGGAACAGGGTGAGGCGCACGTCGTGGCGGCGGGCCCAGGCGGCCAGCCGGGCCTGGGCGTCGTACAGCCGCAGGGTGGCGCTGACCGGGCCGACGTCCTTGGCGGAGTCGCTGTAGCCGAGCATGACCTCGACGCGGCGGCCGCTCTGCTCCAGGCGCTTCTGCATCTGCGGGAGTTCGAGCATGCCGTCCAGGACCCCGGGTGAGGCGTCCAGGTCGGCGCCGGTCTCGAAGAGCGGGATGACGTCCAGGACGGGGCGGCGGTCGGCGGGCAGCGCGTACTCGGCCAGCTCGTGGACGGCGGCGATGTCGTCGGCGGAGCGGGTGAAGCTGACGATGTAGCGGCGGCAGGCCTCGACGCCGAACCGCTCCTGGATCCAGGAGACGACCCGGATGGTGTCCAGGACCTCGCGGGTGCGGTCGGTGAGCTTGCCGTCGGCGCCGTGTTCGCGCAGCTCGGCCAGGGCGGCGGCGTGCACCTCGCTGTGCTGGCGGATCTCCAGCTCGGCGAGGTGGAACCCGAAGGTCTCGGCCTGCCAGATGAGGTGCTGGAGCTCGCCGTAGGCCTGCCGGTTCGCCCCGGCGGCGGCCAGGGACTCCTGGACGGTGCGCAGGTCGGCGAGGAAGGCCTCGGCGTTCGGGTAGGCCAGGTCGGCGTCGCGTTCGCGGGTGGCGCGCAGCCGGGCGGTGGCGTACAGCAGGAACTGGCGGTGCGGCTCGTTGGGCGAGCGCTCGGAGATCTCCGCCAGCAGCGAGGGCTGTCCGGCGCGGGCGGAGGAGAGCGAGTCGAGCAGCGCCGGGGAGCCGGGGGTGAGGTTGCCGTAGGCGGTGAGGGTGCGGGCGATCCGGTCGCAGGCGCTCTCCAGGCCGCGCAGCACGTGCTCGGACTGGATGCGCACCGCCTCGCGGGTCACCTCGTGGGTGACGAAGGGGTTGCCGTCGCGGTCGCCGCCGATCCAGGTGCCGTAGCGGACGAACGGCACGGCCCGGGGCGGGCGGACGCCGGTGCCCTCGGGGTCCAGGGCCCGGTCCAGGGACCGGTAGACGTGCGGGATGACGGAGAAGATGGTCTCGTCGAAGGCGGCCAGGGCGGTGCGCACCTCGTCGAGCGGGTCGAGCCGGGTGTAGCGCAGCTGGGAGGTGCGCCAGAGCAGGTCGACCTCCTCCAGGAGGCGGCGGTGCGCCTCGGCGGCCTCGGTGCTGCCCTCGTGGGAGCCGTGCCAGGCGTCGAGCTGGGCGCTGATCCGCAGGATGGAGGTGGAGACGGCGCGGCGGCGGGCCTCGGTGGGGTGGGCGGTGAGCACGGGGTGGAACTCCATGCCCGCGACCAGCGCGTCGAGGTGCTCCTCGCCCCCGGCGCCCTCGCGGACGGCGCGGACGGCCGCGGCGAGGGATTCGCGGGGCGGGTTGTCGGCGTCGTCGCGCTCGCGCAGGGTGCGCATGCGCTGGTGCTCCTCGGCCAGGTTGGCGAGGTGGAAGTAGACGGTGAAGGCGCGTGCGACCTGCTTGGCGCGTTCGAGGGGCCAGGCGGCCACCAGTGCGGTGATCTCCTCGCCGGTGACGGAACCGTCGCGGGCGCCGATGACCGCGTGGCGGAGTTTTTCGACATCGGCGAGCAGATCCTCGCCGCCGCTCTCCTTGAGCACGGTTCCGAGCATCTCACCGAGCAGCTTGACGTCATTCCTGAGCTGTTCGGGCACTTCCTGGCGCGCGCTGGCGCGCTCTGCGCTTACCGCTGTCATAAGGCAGAGACTACAGAGAACGTTTCTCGCGGAGCGTTCTCGGGGGCGCATTTCCGAGCTTTTGCCGCGGCGTTAACAATTGTTCCGAAAGGGCGCGAAATTCACAGCCGCTCACGTTCGCGGGGTGCGCGCGGGGTGCGCGCGGGGTGGGAACGACCCGTGATCGGGTTCGCCGGGGCCGTCCCGGCGGGCGGATGTTACTGATCAGTAACCGGAGGGCGCGTCGCCGCCGCCGGGCCGCCCGGAGTTAACCTGCGTAGTTATGGCCACCGAAGCCCCTGAACCACTGTCCGCGGACGAGATCGACATCCACACCACCGCGGGCAAGCTCGCCGACCTGCAGCGACGACGCTACGAGGCGGTGCACGCGGGATCCGCGCGCGCCGTCGAGAAACAGCACGCCAAGGGCAAGATGACCGCCCGCGAACGCATCGACGCCCTGCTCGACCCCGGGTCGTTCGTCGAGCTCGACGCCCTGGCCCGCCACCGGTCCACCAACTTCGGACTGGAGGCCAACCGGCCCTACGGGGACGGGGTCGTCACCGGCTACGGAACCGTCGACGGCAGGCCCGTCGCCGTGTTCAGCCAGGACGTCACCGTCTTCGGCGGATCGCTCGGCGAGGTCTACGGTGAGAAGATCTGTAAGGTCCTCGACCACGCCCTCACCAACGGGTGCCCCGTCATCGGCATCAACGAGGGCGGCGGCGCGCGCATCCAGGAGGGCGTCGTCTCCCTGGGCCTGTACGCCGAGATCTTCAAACGCAACACCCACGCCTCCGGCGTCATCCCCCAGATCTCCGTGATCATGGGCGCCGCCGCCGGCGGACACGTCTACTCCCCCGCCCTCACCGACTTCATCGTGATGGTCGACGAGACCTCGCAGATGTTCATCACCGGCCCCGACGTCATCAAGACCGTCACCGGCGAGGACGTCTCCATGGAGGAGCTCGGCGGGGCGCGCACCCACAACACCAGGTCGGGCGTCGCCCACTACATGGGCGCCGACGAGCAGGACGCCCTCGACTACGTCAAGGCCCTGCTGTCCCACCTGCCCGGCAACAACCTGGAGGACGCCCCCGTCCTGGCCCCCGAGGAGGACCCCGGCGAGGAGGTCAACGACGCCGACCTGGCGCTGGACACCTTCGTCCCCGACTCGGCCAACCAGCCCTACGACATCCGGACCGTCATCGAGACCGTCCTGGACGACGGGGACTTCCTGGAGGTCCACGCCCTGTTCGCCACGAACATGGTGGTCGGCTTCGGCCGGGTGGACGGGCGCTCCGTCGGCATCATCGCCAACCAGCCCATGAGCCTGGCCGGCTGCCTGGACATCGACGCGTCCGTCAAGGCCGCCCGGTTCGTGCGCACCTGCGACGCCTTCAACATCCCGGTGCTGACCTTCGTGGACGTGCCCGGGTTCCTGCCCGGCACCGACCAGGAGTGGGACGGCATCATCCGCCACGGCGCCAAGCTGCTCTACGCGTACGCCGAGGCCACCGTCCCGCTGATCACCGTGATCACCCGCAAGGCGTTCGGCGGCGCCTACGACGTCATGGGCTCCAAGCACCTGGGCGCCGACATCAACCTCGCCTGGCCCACCGCGCAGATCGCCGTCATGGGCGCCCAGGGCGCGGTGAACATCCTGCACCGGCGCACGCTGGCGGCCGCCGACGACGTGGAGGCGGAGCGGACCCGCCTGATCGGCGAGTACGAGGACACCCTCCTGAACCCGTACTCGGCGGCCGAGCGGGGGTATGTGGACGGGGTGATCCTGCCGTCGGAGACCCGGGTCCAGATCACCAAGGCCCTGCGCGCGCTGGCGAACAAGCGCACGCAGCTGCCGCCCAAGAAGCACGGGAACATCCCGCTGTGAGCGCGCAGAACACACCGAGCACGCGGAGCGCGCAGGGGGCGCAGGGCGCGCAGCCGCACCTGGTCGTCGTCCGCGGCGAGCCCACCGCCGAGGAGATCGCCGCCCTCACCGCGGTGCTCGCCGCCCGTGCGGCCGCGGCGCGCG
>NZ_JBJJBV010000126.1:0-18454 GCF_045446735.1 Nocardiopsis protaetiae | reverse complement strand
GTGTCGTCTTCAGGGGTCGTCTTCAGGGTCGTTTTCGGGTGCCGTGCGGGGCGCGGCGCCAATGCCGGGTTCGGCTCCCGGTTCGGTTCCGGGTTCGTCCGGCCGACTTTTCGCAGAAAACGGGTGAAAGGTTTTTCCCGGGCCAGGGGAAGCCGCTCCCACCTGCGAGGACAACGGCGCGCCGGGGGTTCGGGAACTCCCGGGAAGACGGCGCTTGGGCCACAATCGACGCGGAAGCGTTCAAGACCGGTCCCCGGTGGATAATCTCTTCAGCATGAGTGTGCGGCGGATTATGGGTATCGAGACCGAGTACGGGATCTCCGTGCCGGGCAACCCCGGGGCCAACGCGATGGTCACCTCAACCCAGGTGGTCAACGCCTATCTGGCCGCCTCGGCGGCCCGGGCGAGGCGGGCCCGATGGGATTTCGAGGAGGAGAACCCGCTGCGCGACGCGCGCGGCTTCGACCTGGCGCGTGAGGTGGCCGACCCCACGCAGCTCACCGACGAGGATCTGGGGCTGGCCAACGTCATCCTCACCAACGGGGCGCGGCTGTACGTGGACCACGCCCACCCCGAGTACTCGGCCCCCGAGGTCACCAACCCGCTCGACGCGGTGCTGTGGGACAAGGCGGGCGAGAGGGTGATGGCGGACGCGGCCGCCCGGGCGGGGGCCACACCGGGGATCGAACCCATCCAGCTGTACAAGAACAACACGGACAACAAGGGCGCCTCGTACGGCTGCCACGAGAACTACCTGATGCAGCGGTCGACGCCGTTCGGCGACATCGTCCGCCACCTCGTCCCGTTCTTCGTGTCCCGCCAGGTGGTGGTGGGCGCGGGCAAGGTGGGCATCGGCTCCGACGGGCAGGGGGTCGGCTTCCAGCTCTCCCAGCGCGCCGACTTCTTCGAGGTCGAGGTGGGGCTGGAGACCACCCTGAAGCGTCCCATCATCAACACGCGGGACGAACCGCACGCCGACCCGGACAAGTACCGGCGGCTGCACGTGATCATCGGCGACGCCAACATGAGCGAGATCTCCACCTACCTCAAGCTGGGGACGACCTCGCTGGTGCTGTCGATGATCGAGGACGGGTTCATCAGCGTGGACCTGTCGCTGGAGACGCCGGTGGCGGACCTGCGGGCGGTGTCGCACGACCCGACGCTGACGCACCGGGTGAAGCTGCGCGACGGGCGCCGGATGACCGCGCTGGAGCTGCAAGGCGAGTACCTGGACCAGGCGCGCAAGTACGTGGAGGACCGGTTCGGCACGGACGTGGACCCCGACACCGCGGACGTGCTGGACCGGTGGGAGTCGGCGCTGACCCGGCTGGGCAACGACCCGATGGACCTGGCCGACGAGCTGGACTGGGTGGCCAAGCTGAAGGTGCTGGAGGGGTACCGGTCGCGGGACGGGCTGGACTGGTCGCACCCGCGGTTGCAGCTGGTGGACCTGCAGTACTCGGACGTGCGGCCGGACAAGGGGATCTACAACCGGCTGGTGGCGCGCGGGAGGATCAAGCGGCTGCTGGAGGAGCCCCAGGTGCAGCGAGCGGTCACCGAGCCGCCGGAGGACACCCGGGCGTACTTCCGCGGCCGGTGCCTGGCCAAGTACGCGGACTCGGTGGCGGCGGCGTCGTGGGACTCGGTGATCTTCGACCTGCCGGGCTACGACTCGCTCCAGCGGGTGCCGACCCTGGAGCCGCGCCGGGGGACCAAGGAGCACGTGGGGAGGCTGCTGGACGCCTCGCCGACGGCGGCGGACCTGGTGGCGGTGCTGTCGGGCAACCGCTGACAGGGCGCTGTCGGGCAACTGCTGACAGAGGGTGTGCGGCGGGGTGGGGCGGGGCAGGGGCGTGCGGCGGGGTGGGGGCGGTGGGCGCTCCCGCCCCGCGCCCGCGTTCCGCCCCCGTGTTCCGCCCCGGCGTTCCGCTCACGCGGAGATGGTCCGATGGCACACCAGGGCAGGCTGTTGATATTGAAGTGCTCCCCGCGTAAGCGGGGATGGGCCCCTTCGGCTGGGGAGGGCGGGTGGGGTGGGGGTTACTACGTCTGTGGTCGGGCTTTCAAGCGAGGTCTGTGCAACGGTTCGTTTTCAGTCGGAGCGTTCTTTCCGTGGACCTGTGTGGTTGAGCGTGCCGCTGGGCCCCGACCCGTCCCCGGACAAAACCCCCACCGCCCGGGGCGTGCGGGAAACGCGTATGCCTGGTGGTCTGCCGGGGGTTGTACGTGGGGACGGCTCCGCGCCCAGCCCGGGTCTGTACGTTCCCAAGGGGTGACCCGTGGAGACCAACGCGACCGAGAGCGGTCTCCCGCACACCGCCCTCCGCAGATGGCGGGGGTTTTGGAAACCTGCTCTTGCTGTCTCACCCCCAGCACACCGGGCCGAGTCCCGCTCTACCGACACCCCCTGGGGTCAGGGCGGGAAGCCTCCTGCCGCCGTCACCCCCTGCGGCGGGGGTCGCCAGGAAGGTGACCGGGCTGTGGCTGAGGGCCCCGGGTAAGTGGGAAACCCCCTGGGGCAGGAGGCCTCGTGTGGCCGTCACCCCCTGGGGCGGGGGAGGGCGTTCGGCGTCTTTGCCCGCGAGGTGCTGCGGCTCCCGGCCGTGCTGTCCTGGCTCTCGGCGGCGGTGATACCGGTGGTGCCGCACCTGCGGGGACTCGTGCCCGCTCAGGTCGAGGACGCCGCGGTGATCGAGGCTCTGGGGGACCGCCTCGACGCCTATGCGGGGATCGAGACGCCGACCGTGCTGCTGACGGGCGCGCGGGGGCAGGGGACCTCCATGAGCGGCTGGAGGCGCTGGCGGGGGCGATGCCGCATGCCCGGCGGTGGTGGCGCGGGTGATCGAAGGGTTGGCCGACGAGGTGTTCCCGGCCCCGGGGGCCTGACAGGGGGTCAGCGGTAGCCGGTGAGGCCGTCGGCGAGTTCTTCCGCGTCCCCGTCGCGGGCGGCCTGGAGGGCCTGCTGGAGGGCGAAGGTTCCGCTGATCGTGGTGATCCGATCTCGTGTGCCGTCGCGGTTCTCCAAGGTGAGTATCCGGTCGAGCAGGTCCGGGCCGTGACCGGCGCCGATGGCGGCGAGGTCCTCGGCGGGGTCTCCCAGTGAGACGTCGTCCCAGTCGATCACGCCGCTGAGGTGGGGACGGCCGTGGACGTTCTCCCACAGGACGTTCTCGGGGCCGAGGTCACCGTGGACCACGGATTCGGTGAGGTGGGGGAGGGCGTCCAGGGCGGTGAGCTCCCGGTCGGCGCGGCGGCGGCCGGCGGGGGACATCAGGGGGAGGAGTTCGGTGCGCACGTCGGCGGCGAACCGCCGCCACTGGTCGGGTGCCGCGCGGGGCAGTGCCGCGCGGGCGCGCGGGTCGGCTCCGGCCTTGGCGAGTGCGGAGAGCAGGGCGGTGTACTGCTCGGCGACGGACGCGGCGGTTCCGGGATCGGTGAGCTCGGTTAGCGGTTCGCCGGGGATGCGGTCCAGGAGCAGGTACGCGGGGTCGTGGCCTTCGTCCAGTGGCGTCGGTGTGCGGAAGGGGAGGTCGAGTTCGAGGAGGGCGCGCAGGAGGGCGGCGCTCCGGGGCAGCCGTGCGGCGGCGGCCGGGGTGCGGGGGAGGCGGACGACGCGGTCGGCGGCGATCACCACCCGGTGGAACTGGCCCTCGCGGACGGTGAGGGTGGCGGGGTCGGTGTCGGGCAGCAGGCGTTCGAGCAGGGGCTGGTGCGTCTGCCGGACGTCGGTCATGCGAGTTCCTTTCCGGGGGTGCGAGCGGCCTCCCGTCGTGTGCGGCGGGAGGCCGTGGTGGGGTGGGAACGCTTCCGGTCGTGGGTCACTCCCGGTGGAAGTTCCGGGCCCGGTGGAGCAGGGCGATCAGGGCCTCGGTGAGTTCGACGGTGGTCGGCTGGTCGAGGAGGTCGTCCACCAGGACGAGTTCGACGGAGGCCACCCGTTCGGGGTCGAGCTTGATCTCCATGCGGAAGTCGTCGTCGGTGACGACGAGGAAGGAGGCGGGGGAGTTGTCGAAGTCCTCGACGTCCAGGTCGGAGGCGCGCAGGAGGTTGCGCATGGTCGAGCAGTAACGCTCGAACTGCTCGGGGGAGAGGACCTGGGGGTGTTCGTCGTCGATGCTGGTGTCGATTCCGGCCCACGCTTCGGCCACAATGGTGGGCGGCGGGAGCTTGTGAACGTTCATGCGTTCCCTCCGGTCAGAGGCCGCCCGAGGTGGGAGAAGAGGGCCAACTCGTGCACCCACCCCGGGCGGCTGTCCTGTTTATCCAGAAACTTCCGTTTCGGACGGTGAATCTCTCATCACCTAAAGCAAGGAAAGCATGTAGGCTTGCCCTGTGCAAGTGCTGATGCGAATTAGCACAAGCCTTGGGAAGGAGTGCAGATGCCCCCGAAACGCGAACGTCGAGTGACCCTCCGTGCCCAGTGGCTGGGCCGCATGCTCAGGCAGTTGCGTGAACAGAACTCGCTCACGCTCAAGGAGGCCGCCGAGTACCTCCAGAAGGACCTGTCCACGATCAGTCGCTTCGAGTTGGGCACCTTCCCGGTACGGCGGGGCGACCTGCTCGCCCTGATGGACCTGTACGGGGTTGACGACAA
Organism: Nocardiopsis protaetiae; assembly: GCF_045446735.1. Lineage (NCBI taxonomy): Bacteria > Bacillati > Actinomycetota > Actinomycetes > Streptosporangiales > Nocardiopsidaceae > Nocardiopsis > Nocardiopsis protaetiae. Next base: position 13,860 of record NZ_JBJJBV010000126.1, on the reverse strand, counting down.
GTCGCAGCGCGAGACCCTGCTCAACCTGTGCGGCGAGGTCTGGCAGACCGGTTGGTGGGAGAAGTACTCAGGGGATGATGTCTGGGGTTCCACCATCGACCTGGTGTGGCTGGAAAGCCGTGCTGAGTCGATGCGCATGTTCGCGGCTTTGACTGTGCCGGGTCTACTCCAGACGCCTGAGTACGCGAGGTCGTTGATCAGCACTGTGGACCATGACGCGGGCTCAACCCAGGTCGAGCGATGGGTAGAGTTGCGCATGGATCGGCAGAAGGTTCTCACGGGAGAGGGCCTTGCCCAGTACACGGTGCTGCTGGACGAGTCCGCGCTTCGCCGAAGTGTCGGAGGTCCTGTGGTCATGACCAAGCAACTGGAACGCCTCCTCCAGGCGGCCGAGCTCGAACACGTCACGATCCGTGTGCTGCCGTTCGACATCGGTGCGCACCCTTCGCCGGAAGGCGCCTTCACCCTCCTTGACCTGGGTGACCCTTTCTCTACGGTGGCACACATCGAGAGCCGAGGGGGTGGGATTTACCTGGAACGAGGGGACGTGGACAAGTTGGTCGAGGTATACGATCGGCTGGAACAGATGAGCTTGAGTCCGCAGGACTCGGCCGCGTTCATCGCGGCTTTGGAGAGGACCCAGTGATGGAGCGGGACGCGTCGGCCGTTGTGGGCTGGCGAACCAGCAGCTATAGCGCCAACGGGGGCGGCCAGTGCGTCGAGGTCGGCTGGCACATCAGCAGCTACAGCACGAGTACCGGTGGCAACTGTGTGGAAGCCGGGCCCCACTTCGGGGAACCCCGCCGATTCGCGGTGCGCGACTCTAAGCGGCCGGACCTGGGGTGCCTCTCCTTCTCCTCCTCCGAGTGGAGCGCGCTCCTGCGCAGCAGCGTCACCTCCTGAACCTCCCGTGAACTTCAAGGGGCGGCCGCCGGAAGGCGGCCGCCCCTTTCGTTGTGCGCGTTCTGAATGCTCGAAGCGGCAGGGCTTGCGGGGATAGGCTGAGCGGGTTCCCGCTGAAGAGAGAGGCCGATGAGTCCTTCGATCGCGACCAACACCACCGTTGACCTGGCCGGACTGCTGGAGTTCGTGCGGCCCCGGCACAACGCCCTGCTGATCACCCGCCGCGGTGACGGCGGGCCGCAGGCCTCGCCGGTGACCTGCGGGGTGGACGCACAGGGGCGGATCGTGGTGTCGACCTACCCGGAGCGGGCCAAGGCCCGCAACGCCGCCCGCGACCCGCAGGTGAGCGTGGTGGTGCTGTCCGACGACTTCGGCGGCGCCTGGGTGCAGGTGGACGGCGAGGCCGAGGTCATCGACGGCGAGGAGGCCGTTGAGCCGCTGGTGGAGTACTTCCGGGTGATCGCGGGCGAGCACCCGGACTGGGAGGAGTATCGCGAGGCGATGCGCCGCCAGGGCAAGGCGCTCGTCCGGGTCACCCCCAAGCGCTGGGGCCCCATCGCAACCGGAGGCTTCCCCGCCGACCGCGTTCCTCCGTCCGCAGGCTGATTCCGCCCCTGTGTCAGTTATGTCCGTTTCTCAAGAAGTTTGAAAATCGGCCGGTTTCCCTTGGAATCCGCGCAGGTCATTTACTCTGCTCCCCGCGCACGCGGGGATGGTCCCGGGGCGTCCCTGGAGGACCTGCGCACCCGGTGCTGCTCCCCGCGCACGCGGGGATGGTCCCAGGTCGATGGCGGAGGCGGGGCGGGCGGCCTGCTGCTCCCCGCGCACGCGGGGATGGTCCCCAGGAAGCGTTCGAGCACCTGCGGAACACGATCTGCTCCCCGCGCACGCGGGGATGGTCCCGCCGCGGTCGTTCGTGTGCGACTCGACGTCCACTGCTCCCCGCGCACGCGGGGATGGTCCCTTCTCCGGCAGCATCGCGGCCGAGGCCCACATCTCTGCTCCCCGCATATGCGGGGATGGGTGAGGGCTCAGACCGTCGCGGGGCGGTTCTTGCGCATCAGGGCCGCCGAACCGGCGACGCGGGCGGTGGCGAGGACGGCGGTGCGGCGGCCGAGCAGGCCGGTCAGGGTCGTGGCGACGGCGTTGGCCGCCCGGGACAGGGCGCTCGGGGTCGAGCGGCGCCGGTCCAGGGCGCGCACCAGCGCCGTGGCGACCTCGTCGGGGGTCTGGAAGTTCCCCGCGTAGCCGTCGGTGCCGATCCCGTCGAAGAACTCCGTGCGGGTCAGCCCCGGCGAGAACGCCAGGGTGCGCGGCCCCCGGCCGCGTGTCTCCCACCACAGCGCCTCGGTGAAGCTCAATACGAACGCCTTGCTCGCCGCGTACACCGCCATGCCCGGGATCGGCTGGTAGGCGGCCATGCTCGCGATGTTCACCAGGTAGCCGTCGGCGGAGAGCCGCCCGATGAACGCCCGGGACACGTCCACCAGCGCGGTCACGTTGAGCGCGAGCAGGGCCTCCAGTTCGTCGGGGTCCTGGTCGGCGAACGCGCCGTCCGCGCCGATCCCCGCGTTGTTGACCAGGCTGGTCACGCGGATGCCTCGGCGGTCGATCTCGGCGGCCAGCTCACGGCCCGCCCCGGGGCGGGCCAGGTCGGCGGAGACGGTCTCCACGCGGACGCCGTGGGCCGCGCGCAGTTCGGCGGCCAGCGACTCCAGCCGTTCGGCGCGGCGGGCGACGAGTACGAGGCCGGAACCGCGTGCGGCGAGCCGGCGGGCCAGGGCGGCGCCGATGCCGGAGCTGGCGCCGGTGATGAGTGTGGTCTGGGCGGCATGATCGAGAGTCATGTTGGCACCATACGCCATGGGTGACACTTGGTGTCAAGATCGCCCCTGGGTGACTTCTCTTGTAGGCTGGCGGAGTGACCACTGGAGAACCGACTCCCGGCCTGCGGGAGCGCACGCGCCGTGCGGTCCACCGCGAGATCGCCGAGGCCGGGATGGCCCTCTTCCTGGAGCAGGGCTTCGAAGAGACGACCATCGACCAGATCGCCGCGGCCGCCGGGATCTCCCGCCGCTCCTTCTTCCGCTACTTCGCGACCAAGGAGGACGTGGTCCTGGGCGACATGATCGACCGGGGCCATCGCATCGGTACCGCGCTGGCCGCGCGCCCGCCCGGGGAGGAGCCCTGGGCGGCGGTCCGGGCCGCGCTGCTGGCGCTGCGCGAGGAGGCCTTCCCCGATCCCGGGGAGGAGCTGCGCATCGGGCGGATGCTGCACGGCACCCCGTCGCTGCGCGCCCGCAGCCTGGAGAAGCACCTCGCCTGGCAGGAGGTCCTGGTCCCCGAACTCGCCCGGCGCCTGCGCGAGGCGCACGGCCTCGACGGGGTGCGGGCCGACCACCGCGCCGCCGCGATCATCGCCACCGCGCTCACCTGCCTCGACGTCGCCACGGACACCTGGCTCCGCGTCGACGGCGCCGTCCCCCTCGAAGACCTCTGGGACGAGGCCGTCGCCGCCGTCCGGGCGTGACCGGCGGCGACACGCCGGTTCGGTGCCCTTGCGGTTAGTGCGCGTGTGCAACTAACGTCGGTGCGAGCGGACTCCGACGAAGGGCGCACCATGCAGATCGACCTCTCCGGGAAGACGGCGCTGGTCACCGGATCCACCCAGGGCATCGGCGCGGCCATCGCGACCGGCCTGGTGCGTGCCGGGGCGCGGGTCGCGGTCAACGGGCGCAGCCAGGAGTCCGTGGACCGCGCGCTGGTGCGCATCGCCGCCGACCACCCCCGGGCCGACCTCGTCGCCGCCCCCGGCGACCTGGCCGACGACGGCGGCCTGCGGCGCGTCCTGGACGCCGTCCCCGCGGTGGACGTGCTTGTCAACAACCTGGGCATCTTCGGCGCCCGCCCCGCACTGGAGATCACCGACGAGGAGTGGCGCCGCTACTTCGAGGTCAACGTCCTGACCGCGGTGCGCACCACCCGCGCCTACCTGCCCGGCATGACCGGAAACTCCTGGGGGCGCGTCCTCAACATCGCCAGCGACTCGGCGGTGGTGGTCCCCGCCGAGATGATCCACTACGGCATGACCAAAACAGCCCTGCTCTCGGTCACCCGCGGCTTCGCCAAGGAGGCCGCCGGGACCGGCGTCACCGTCAACTCGGTCATCGCCGGCCCCACGCACACCGGCGGCGTCGAGGACTTCGTGTACGAGCTGGTGGACAAGGACCTGCCCTGGGAGGAGGCCCAGCGCGCGTTCATGCGCGAGCACCGCCCGGCGTCCCTGATCCAGCGGCTCATCGAACCCGAGGAGATCGCGAACATGGTCGTCTACCTGGCCTCGCCGCTGGCCTCGGCCACCACCGGCGGCGCCCTGCGGGTGGACGGCGGCTACGTCGACTCCATCCTGCCCTGACCGCCGGACCCGCACGTCGTGTGCGGGCGGACCCTCCCCGGCTCGGAGGGGAGGGCCCGCCCTTCCTCCGCGGACGCGGCGGCGCCGACCCGCTCAGGCTGCGCCACCGTCCGCGGAAGCCTTTCAGGCCACCAGTGCGCCCCGGACCACGTCCGAACGGAACAGGCCGTCCGGGTCCACCCGCTCGCGCACCACGCGGACGCGTTCGGCGACCGGCGCCTCGAAGGACCGCTGCGGCATGTCGTGGGACTCCACGAACGTCGGCGCCGTGAACCCGGTGTCCCACGCGGCCAGCGCGTCGCGCACCACCGCCAGCCCCTCGTGGACCGTGTCCGGGGTGGCCGGACCGCCGATCATCCCCGCCCCGAAGTAGGCGTACGCCCCGCGCAGCGCGTCCACCGCGCCGCCGCCCGGCCGCGGACGGGCGAACGCCCCGCCCAGCTGGCGCAGCTCCACGATGGTCACCGACGCCTTCCCGGCCGCCTCCAGGAACGCCGAGCGCCCCGCGGAGCCCAGTTCCCCGACCAGCAGGTGGTCGGACAGGGCGGGCACCGGGTCCGGCGGGTCCATGTGGGTGGCCAGCACCTCCTCCGGCCCGCCCAGGTGCCAGGTGTCCAGCAGCGGCTCGGCGACCGCGCGCAGCGGGTCCAGCAGGTCCGCCGCCACACGCGAGGCACCGGTTTTGGCGGTGTCGACCACCGCACCGTCCAGGCACACCACCGGCCCGGCGGTGAGCTGCGGCGGGATGCCCGGCAGCGGGGGCAGGTTCAGCACCCGGAACGAGGTGGAGGCGTTCTCCGGGGCGTCCGCGCACCACTCCTCCCAGCGGGCGAGCAGTTCCCCGGCGGCCGCGAACGGCCAGAACGCGGCGCCGGTCACCACCGACGGCACCCTGACCAGCGACACGGTCGCGGACACGACCACGCCGAGGCCGCCGCCCCCGCCGCGCAGTGCCCAGAACAGCTCCGGGTCGTTGTGCTCGTCCACGGTGACGACGGAGCCGTTGGCGAGCACCGCGGTCAGCGACAGGATCGAGTTCGAGGCCAGGCCGTGCAGCCGCCCGTAGAAGCTCATCCCGCCGCGCAGCAGGTAGCCGATGGCCCCCACGGTCCCGGACGAGCCGTGCAGCGGCGTCAGTCCGTGCGGCGCGGTCACCGCGACGACCTCGCCCCAGGTGGCGCCCGCCGGGATGGTGGCGGTGGCCGCGTCCGGGTCGACGGTGGGCTTTCCGTCCAGCCGGACGCGGAGCAGGATCTCGCCCCTGTAGGGCGCCTGCCCGTGGGCGGCGTGGCCCGTTGTGTGCGCCCGGACGCCCACCTCCCGCGCCCGTGCCACGGCCAGCGCGGCGCGGATCTGCGCGACGCCGGTCACGGTTCCGGCCAGCGCCGGCGTCAGGTCGGCGGCCAGGTTGTAGGCGGCGACGGCCTCCTGGTAGCCGGGTTCTCCGGGCTCGAAAAGGAAGTCGGTCCCCGTGCTGTTCATGTCTCCCCCTTGGTGGCGTTACGCCGTTGCAGGGGACACTCAAGCCGCGCGAACCGGCCCGCGCATCCGTGCGTACACGGATATGTCGAAGACGGGGGAGAGGGAGGCGATGCGATGGGCACCGGAGTACGCGCCGATGCCCGGCCGGGCCGGGGACCGGCCCTGTCGGCGGAGGAACTGTGGGCGGTGGGCAGCGAGCTGATCCACCGCGCCGACGGGGACGGGTTCGCCCGGCTGGTCGCCGGGCAGCGGCGCCGGTCGGGGCGCGAGCCCGAATACCGGGAGTCGGTGGCGCTGGCGCTGCTGGGCCGGTCGGCCTGGGCGCGGGAGCGCTGGTCGGAGGCGATCCGCGTGTTCCGGCAGGCGCTGCCGTCGGTCGACCACCCGGCCGACGAGGCGCCCCCGTCGTGCCTGTGGACGCGGGTCGCCCTGGTGGAGGCCCTGGTGGAGAACGGTGAGCTGGAGGAGGCCGGTCGGCGGCTGGCCCCGGTGGCGGCCTCCCGGCACGGAGAGTCCCCCGAGGTGCTGCGGGTGAGCGCCCTGCTCTCCACGGCACGCGGGGACCTGGACCGGGCCAGGGAGGAGGCCGACCACGCCGTGGTCGCCGCGCGGTCGGCCGGGGGCACCGCGCGGGCGTGGTGTCTGCGCGACCGGGCACGCCTGTTCGTCCGGCTGGGCTACACCGGTCCGGCCCGCGCGGACCTGGAGCGGGCGCGGTCGATGGCGGCCGGGGACGCGCCCCTGCTGTCGCGGGTGGCGCGGGACGCGCGCGCCTGCGCTCCCGGGAAGGCGGCCGAACCGCTCACCTCGGCCGAGACCCGGGTGTTCGAGCGGATGGTGGCCGGGGAGTCCAACATCGAGATCGCGAACGCGCTGTTCGTGAGCGTGCGCACGGTGGAGTCGCACGTCTCGGCGATCATGCGCAAGACCGGCGAGACCAGCAGGCTGCGGCTGGTGGCCCGGTTCGCCCGGGAGGGTGCCCCGTCCGGGGCGAGGTGAACCCGGCGCGCCGTGGAGCGCCGCGGCGGGCCGGGTGTGCGATGGGTGCGGCCCGGGCGCGGGATCGGACGGGAGCGGGTCCGGGCGGGCGCTGGGTCAGGCCGGTGCGGTCCCGTCCAGCGGGGCGGCGCCCCGGCGGCACAGGCCCAGGCAGACGAGTTCGAGGATCCGCTTGGCGCGCGGCTCCCAGTCGCCTTCGGGGTCGAGCTGGTACAGCCCGGCGATGGCCAGCAGCACGTCGTCGGGTTCCAGGTCGGGGCGCAGGGTCCCGGCGGCGCGGTTGGCCTCCAGCAGCCGGCCCAGCGCCGCGGTGAGCGGGCCGCGGGCCTCCTGGGCGAAGCGCCCGTGGCTGGTGGCGCTCTGGAGCGCCCCGATGAGTCCGGCCTTGGTCATGGCGTAGCGGGCGAACCGCTGGAGCCACATCCGGAAGGCGTCCAGCGGCGACTGCTCATCGAGCAGGTCGTCGGCGGCCTGCGCCATCTGCTGGACCTCGGAGCGGTACAGCTCGAAGATCAGGTCCTCGCGGGTGGGGAAGTGCCGGTACAGGGTGCCGATACCGACACCGGCCTTCTTGGCGATGGAGTTCAGGGAGGCGTCACTGCAGGTGGAGAACGCCTCGCGGGCGGTCTCCAGCAGGTGGGCGCGCGTGCGGACGCCTTGGGCGTGCAGCTGCTCGACGCGCTTGGTCGACACGGTCACGGTCCTTTGTTGACGGAGATCTCTCCGCCTAGGTTAGCCGATTTTTCGATTTTGTGTCGTCCCAGTTCAGGTGGGGTTTTTGTGGGGTGCTGCGGGCCGCGTCACAGGATTCGGGGATTGCCTGACGGAGACCTCTCCGGTAAGTTCGGTGTACGTGGCGGAGACCTCTCCGTCACTCTTATCTCTCTGGTGGGGGTCGTCCCTTCCCGGTTCGACGGCCCCGCACCGGATCCCAGCACCTGTCCCTAAGGACCCGCCATGCAAGACCACGCCACTCCCATGCGGATCGGTGTCATCGGCGCGACCACGGGCATCGGCGCGCTCATCGCCGCCGAGGCCCGCCACCGCGGGCACGACGTGTGCGACATCCGCCGCAACCCCCTGGAGCTCGACTACGGCGACCTCGACGGCCTGGATGTCCTCGTCAACGCACACCAGGCCCAGGTGGGCCGCGAACGCGACCACCTTGAGGTCGACCGCCACCTGATCTCACTGCTCACCGGCACCTCCGTGCGGCTCCTCGTCGCCGGCAGCCCCGGCCACCTGTACGCCGACGAGTCCCGGACCGCCACCTACTGGCAGAGCCGGATGGCCCGCGGCCCCCTGCGCGACCTGGCGCGCTCCCTGGAACGCGCCTACTTCCTCTACCAGATCAGCCTCGACCTGCGGTGGACCTACCTGGCCCCGCCGGTCGAACTCGTCAGGGAGGGCGAGCGCACCGGTCGGTACCGGACCGGCGGCGACGTCGTCCTCACCGACGAGCACGGGCGCAGCCGGATCAGCGACGCCGACTACGCCGTCGCGCTCGTGGACGAGATCGAGACCGATGCCCACTCCGGGCGGCTGTACACCGTCGCCGCCTGACCACCGGCGGTCCTCCCCACGTGCGGCGGGGAGGACCGCCGGTGCCCGGTCGGGGTGGCGTGGGCGGCGATAGCGCGGCCCGACCGGATCACCGGGAGGATGACCCGGCCGGGTGCAGCCCGCCGCCGATGGCACCGCCGAGCGCCCGCGGCCGCGTGCCCGCGGGGCCGGGGGTGCTACTGTCCCGGCCGGGGCGCCGCCGAGGGCCCGTGGCCGCGTACGGGCCGCTTCGGGTACCGCTGCCGGAACCCCGGCCCCGGGCACAGGGCGCCGGGCGCCGGGGCGGAGGCGCACCAGGACATCGGGGCACCAGGGCATCGGCCCGGTCGTGCCGGGTCAATCGTGCCAGGTGCCGTCGGTGCAGCGCACCGGGTGCAGGCTCAGCGCCGTCCACAGCTCCAGCCGGGTCCGCGGCTCGGACAAGGATCGGCCCAGCACCCGCTCGGCGGTGCGCAGCCGCGCCCGCAGCGTGTTGCGGTGCACCCCCAGTTCCCGGGCGGTCCCCTCCACGTGCGCCCCGCCGTCCAGATAGTGCCGCAGGGTGTGCGCCAGCTCCGTGCCGTTGCGCGTGTCGTGCTCCAGCAGCGGCCCCAGCACGGCCTCGGTGAACGCCCGCGACCCGCTCTCGGGGACCGCCGAACGCAGCAGCGCCCAGGCGTCCGCCTCGTCCACGTGCCGGTACCCCCGCGGCGGGACCGCGCCGCGGGCCCGGGACACCGCCGAGGCCAGGTCGACCGGACCGCGCGCCCGGCAGGCCCCCGCCGCGACCACCCCCGGCAGCAGCGCGAGCAGCCGCTCCCCGGCGTGCGGCCGCCCCGTCTCGGGCAGCACCGCCACCAGAACTCCGTCCAGCGGGCACAGGCCCGCGCTCTGCGCGGCACCGGTGTCCCCGAGCACGTCCACCAGGGCGTCGGCCGCCGCGTCCAGCGCGTTGGGCGCGTTCGGTGTTCCCGGGGCGGGGTCGGTCGCCGGGGTGAGGGTGGTCGCCGAGGTGGGGGCGGCGGACGTCGGGCCGAGGCGGTAGCAGACCACCTCCCACGGCGGGGGCGGCAGCGTGAGCGGGACGCCCACCGGCCCGCCCAGCGCGGCGGCCCGCAGCAGCGGGGCGCGTTCGCGGAAGATCGCCCGGCGTGCGTCGCGCGAGTGCAGCAGGTCCACCGCCAGCAGGGACGCGGCGTGGTTGGCCAGCACCCGCACGCTCGCGGAGGGGTCGGCGCAGCGCAGCGCCAGCCAGCCCAGCGTTCGGCCGGTGGTGCCCAGCGTCTGGAGCAGGATCACCCCGTCCGCCCGCTTGCCCTTCTCGCCGGTGTCCGCAGTGCCAGCGGTGTTCTCCGTGTCCGCGGTGCTCCGGCCGTCCCCCGCCAGGATCCTCATGCCCGGCGTGCGGTCCGGCCCGGCCACCGCGGCGCGCACCGGCGCGTGCCAGGCCGGCTCGGCGTCCGGGACGGCCCGGCTGGTCATCCCGTTGCGGTCCAGCAGCAGGCACTCCCCGGACGTCGCCGCCGCCAGCTCGTGCATCACCCCCGCCGGGCCCGAACGCAGCGCCGCCCGCGCCATCGCGTCCTGGGCCGCCAGCACCCGGCCCTGCTCCCGGCTCCGTTCGGCGGCGTAGTGGTCGGCCACCGCCTCCACCACGGCGATGAACGACGTCTCGCCCTCCACCCGCAGCACCGGGAAGCCGAGCCGGTCGCCCTCGTCCAGCACCTCCGGCGGGATCGTCCCGCCCAGCCACACGTCGATGGCGAAGGCGAGCCCCGCGCACCCCGCCTCGTGCAGGCGCCGCACGTAGGCGCGCCGCTCCCGCTCGCCCCTGCCCAGCCCCAGTCCCACGGTCAGCACCAGCTCGCCGCCGCGCAGCCAGCGCACCGGGTCGGGCAGCTCGGTGACGTGCGCCCAGCGCACCACCCGGTCCAGGCCCGGGAACCCGGCCGAGGCGTGCACCTCCAGGTGCGGTGCCGCGGTGATGTCGCGGACGGTGATGCTCATGGCTGCTCCCGGGGGCCGAGGGTGCGTTCCGGCGGCGGTGCGCGCCGGCGCGAGGCCCGGGGGCCGCGCGTGACTGTGCGCACCGCACTTTTGTCACGGTACGCCCTGTGCGGATCATCCCGGCGCCGGTGGCGGGCGGGTGTCTACGGTCACAACAACACCTGATCAGCACCCGGCGACCACGCCACGCGCAACCGGAGTTCCCATGTCAGAGCGGACCGCCCCCACGTCCTCGCACCCCGCGCGTGCGGCCGTGGCGGCCTTCGTCGGCACCACCATCGAGTGGTTCGACTTCTACGTTTACGCCACGGCCGCGGCCCTGGTGTTCGCCACCCAGTTCTTCCCGCCCGGGACGGACCCGGTCGTGGGCCTCATGGCCTCCTTCGCGACCTTCTCCGTCGGCTTCTTCGCCCGCCCGCTGGGCGGCTTGATCTTCGGCCACTACGGCGACCGGCTCGGCCGCAAGTCGGCACTGGTCATCACCCTGCTCATGATGGGTGTGGCCACCTTCTGCGTCGGGCTGCTGCCCACCTACGAGCAGATCGGGTTCTTCGCCCCGCTGCTCCTGGTGGTGCTGCGGTTCGTGCAGGGCATCGCCGTGGGCGGCGAGTGGGGCGGCGCCGTCCTCATGGCGGTCGAGCACGCTCCCGAGGACAAGAAGACCTTCTACGGCTCGTTCGCCCAGCTGGGCAACCCCGCCGGCGCGCTGCTGGCCACCGGCTCGTTCAGCCTCATCGCCGCCTGGAACGCCGACGCCCTCCACGACTGGGCCTGGCGCCTGCCGTTCCTGGCGTCGGTGCTGCTGGTCCTGGTCGGCCTGGTCATCCGCCTCAAGGTCGAGGAGTCCCCGGTCTTCGAGGCCGTGCAGGAGGTGCAGGAGAAGCAGGCGTCCACCGAGCTGCCCGTGCGCGAGGCGCTGCGCACCTCATGGCGGCCGCTGCTGCTGGGCATCGGCATCCTGCCGGTCGCGGTCGGCGGCTACTACATCGTCACCACGTTCCTCCAGGGGTACGGGGTCACCGAGGTCGGCATCAGCGAACAGGTCATCCTCAACGGCCTGAGCCTGGCCGCGTTCGTGGAGCTCGTCGCCACCCTGGCCGTGTCCTGGCTGGGCGACCGCTACGGCACCGTCCGGGTGGTCACCATCGGGCTGGTCGGCGTCATCGTCCTGGCGATCCCGCAGTTCCTGGTCCTGGAGACCGGCAGCGTCGGACTGATCTTCCTGGCGCTGTGCGTGATGCGCCTGGCCATGGCCGCGGTCTACGGGCCGATCGCCCGGGTGCTCGCCCAGATGTACCCGCCGCAGGCCCGCTACACCAGCATCTCCATCGCCTACCAGGTCGCCGGTGCGATCTTCGGCGGGCTGTCGCCGCTGGTCAGCACCGCGCTGTACGCGGCGACCGGCAGCATCCTGCCGGTGGCGGGGCTGCTGATGGCGATGGCGGTGGTCAGCATCATCTGCCTGGCCAACGCGCCCCGGCACCGCGACGCCGACCTGCTGGAGTCGGCGGCGACCTGAGCCGGTCGGTGGCGCTCAGGGGTCCTGATACTCAGCACTGCTGACATTCAGTACCACTGATGTTCAGTGCCGCTGATTCTCAGCGCAGCTGATGTTCAGTGCCCCTGGGTCCTGTGCCGCGTGATCCCGAGGTTCAGCGCCACTGATATTCCGCACTGCTGATCGTCAGCACCGCTGAACTTTTGTACCGCCACCGATATCCATCACCCTCGCCTCCCCGGGCGGGCCGGCCGTCCTCCGGCCCGCCCCGGGGCTCCCATCCGTACCCGAACCAGGAGGAAGCCGTGCCCGGCCTGCTCATCCACAACGCCGCCGTCCTGACCATGGACGACTCCCGCCCCCGCGCCCAGGCCCTGGCCGTGCGCGACGGTCGCGTGCTCCTGGCCGGCACGGCCGAGCAGGCCCGCGCCGCCGCCGGGCCCGGCGCCACCGAGATCGACGCGGGCGGGCGCACGGTCCTGCCCGGGTTCATCGACCCGCACAACCACCTGCTGTCCACGGCCGAATCCCTGGCCGCCGTCGACGCCCGCTACCCCAAGGTGGGCAGCGCCGCCGACCTGGTCGCCGCCCTGGCCGCCGAGGCCGCACGCACTCCCGCCGGGCAGTGGATCCGCGCCTTCTCCATGGACGACGCCAAGTACCCCGAAGGGCGCCCCACCCGCCGCGACCTGGACGCCGCCACCACCGAGCACCCCGTCATCGTCTACCACGTGTCCGGGCACCAGGCCGTCGTCAACTCCGCGGCCCTGGCCTGGAGCGGCATCGGCGAGGACGTGCCCGACCCGGCGGGCGGCTCGTTCGTGCGCGACGAGGGCGGCCGCCTCACCGGCATGGTCACCGACGCCGCCATGGAACTGCTGCTGCCGCTGGCCGTCGACATCGGCTGCCACGGGCCCAACTTCCACACCGCCCTGCCCACCGAGCACCTCCTGGGCTGGCTGTCCGACGCCGCCCGCCCCTACCTCTCCGCGGGTGTCACCACCGTGTGCGACCCGCAGGTGTCGGCGCGCGAACTGCGCGTGTACCGGGCCGCCCGGGCCGCCGGAACGCTGCCGCTGCGCACCTTCGGCATGCCGCTGTCCCACCAGCTCGACGCCCTCACCCAGGCCGGGCTGGCCTCGCCGTTCGGCGACGACTGGCTGCGGCTGACCGGCATGAAGTTCTACTCCGACGGCACCCTGCTGGGCGGCACCGCCAAGTTCACCGTTCCCTACGGCGAGCACGGCCAGTTCGCCGGGAGCATGTACCACCACCCCGACCAGCTGGTGGACCTGGTGACCCGGGCCGCCCGCGAGGGCTGGCAGGTGGCGATCCACACCCAGGGCGACGCCGCCATGGAGCACACCCTTGCCGCGATCGCCTCGGCGGCGAAGGTGTCGGGGCCCGACCCGCGCCCGCGCGTGGAGCACTGCGGGTACCCGACGGTGGAGCAGGCCAAGCGGTTCACCGAGTACGGGGTCATCCCGATCAACCAGCCCAACTTCCTCTACGACAGCGGGCGCGACTTCCTGCGCCGCCTGGGGGAGCGGGCCCACCGGTTGCAGCCGATGCGCGAGGAGATCGACCTGGGGCTGCGGCCGGCGCTGTCCAGCGACGCGTTCGTCTCCAGCCTGCGCCCGATGGACACCATCGCGAACGCGGTGGGGCGCACCACCCGCGAGGGCGACGAGATCGGCGCAGACCAGGCCGTCACCCTGCACGAGGCGCTGCGGGCGCACACCCTGGACGCCGCCCACGCGCTGGGGGTGGAGGACCGGCTCGGCGTTCTCAAGCCGGGGTACCTGGCCGACGTGGTGGTCCTGGACCGGGCGGTCGAGGGGCTGGGGCCGGACGAGCTGCGCTCGGTGGACGCCTGGCTGACCGTCCTGGACGGGAAGGTCGTCCACCGGGCCTGAACTGGGGAACGGGAAGGCCGTCGGCCGGGCTCGGGGTGGCAGGGGCGTCGGCCGGGTTCGGAACGGGGGTGACCCCGCACGCGCGGCGGGCGCGGGCG
>NZ_JBJJBV010000125.1:0-18513 GCF_045446735.1 Nocardiopsis protaetiae | reverse complement strand
CACGACCGCGGGGCGCCTCGTGTGTTCCCGGGCGGTTCCGTGGCGATACGGGGAGGGCGGAACGGACGGGGGACACCGGGGCAAGGCTCCCCACCGTGACGCGAAACAGGGCTATAGTGACTCTGTGTCACTGAATAAACACGTAGGGTCTCATGTCGACGGGGTCTCACACCGCGGACGGGTCGAGCGGGTCCTCACCCGCGTCTTCCGCAACGACTGGAGCGCGCTGACGCCCCCCGACATCGGCGCGTGGACCCCCGACCTGAGCGTCAGCGTCGTCATCCCGGCGCGCGGCGGCCAGGGCCGCCTCGACCTGACCCTGGCCGCCCTGGCCGGGCAGACCTACCCCGAACACCTGGTGGAGGTCCTGGTCGTCGACGACCACTCCCGGCCGCCCCTGCGCCTGCCCGAACTGCGCCCCCGCCGCTGCCGCGTCCTCACCGTGCCCGACGGCACCTGGGGCGCCGGGTACGCCCGCGCCTACGGCGCCCACGCCGGGACCGGCGACATCCTCGTGTGGCTGGACGCCGACACGGTCGTGGGCCGGGAGTTCATCGAGGCCCAGGCCCGCTGGCACCACGTGCACGCCGAGGCCGTCACCCTGGGCCGGGTCGCCTTCGCCGACGCCGCCCCCGACAGCCCCGCCGAACTGCTCGCCCAGGTGCGCGCCGGCACCCTGCGCGAGGAGATGGCCCCGGGCCGGCGCCACGAGTGGATCGAACGCGTCCTGGCCGACAGCGACGACCTGCGCGACGCCGACCACCTGGGCTTCCACGCCTACCTGGGGTCGGCCGCCGCGGTGCGGCGCAGCCTGTACGAGGCCGCCGGGGGCGTGGACCCCGACCTCGACCTGGGCCAGGACACCGAGTTCGGCTACCGGCTGTGGCAGGCGGGCGCCGTCATGATCCCCGAACCCGCCGCCACCGCCTGGCACGTGGGCCCGGCGGGCACCGCCCGCACCCGGCTGCCCTCCCAGCGGTTCCGCACCGAGGTGCTGGCCGAGCTGATGCCGCACCCGCACGCCTACCGCGAACGCGTGCCCGCCCACCGGCGGCGCGTCCCGCTGGTGCACGCCGTCGTCGACGTCGCCGGGGCGCCCTACGACCTGGTCCGCGGCTGCGTGGACCGGCTGCTGGACAGCGCCGAGACCGACCTGGCGCTGACCCTGGTCGCCGACTGGGAGGGCGCGGACACCGCCCCCGGCGCCCCGGCCGGACCGCACCTGGACCTGCGCCTGATCCAGGCCAACTACCTGCGCGACCCCCGCATCTCGTTCGCGTCCCGGGCGCCGCGCACGGGCTTCCCCTCCCCGTTCCTGCTCCAGGTCCCGGTGGCCTGGGGGCTGGGCCAGGTGGCCCTGTCGCGCCTGCTCGCCGGGGCCGAGCGCTCCCGCGCCGGGCTCACCGAGCTGTACCCGGCGGCCTCGCCCACCCGGGACGCGGGGGTGCGGCTGTGGCGGACCCGCGCGCTGGCCCGGGCCGTGCGGGTGAGCGACGGGGACGAGGACCTGGGGGACGTGGTGGCCGAGCTGCACGGCCGCTACCGCATCCACGCCGGGGAGGACACGCTCACCGACCTGTCGCTGTACCGGTCGGTGCCGCCGCCCCCGCGCCCGGTCCCGCGGGTCGAGCACACCGGGTCGGCGGGGGGCGAGGACGCCCGGGACCTGGACGACATCGAGGGTGGCGAGGACGAGCCCCCGGAACCGCGGCCCGGACGGCTCGCCCGCTGGCGCGAAGGCCTGGCCGGGCTGACCGCCCGGCTGTCCGGGAGGGCCGGGCCGCTCCGGCGCCGCGGACACGGCTGAGGGGGCGGCCGGGGTTCTTCGGAAGGGGCCGACCACAGCCGGGCAGATGGGGGAAGACACCGGCCCGAGGGCGGTCGGTCCCCTTCCGAAAGCGCACGCCGACCTCGGTGCCATCACCGATTGCGACAGTACAAGTACGTAAGGTACCCGATGTGGTGCGCGGAACGGGCGCGCCGACGACACGGCGCGCCCGGAGCGACTCTCAGGCCCTCGGTCCTCAGGCCCTCAGGCCCTCGGTCAGGAAACGGCGTCGATGGACGTCAGCACCCGCTCGCGCAGGGCGTCGTTGATCGGGGTGGACCCGGTCTCGTCCGAGGCCGCCTGCTGCCCCTCGGGGCTGACCACGTAGCTCAGGAACGCCTTCACGCGCTCGGCCTCGCCGTCGTCGGGGTAGTCCAGGCACACGGCCTCGTAGCTGACCAGCACCAGCGGGTAGGCGCCCTCGGCGGTGGTGCCGTAGTCCAGGTCCAGCGCCAGGTCGAACTCGTTGGTGGCGTCCCGGCTGCGCGGGGAGTCGGCCACGACCTGCGCGGCGGCCTCGGGGGAGATCTCCACGAAGGAGTCGCCCACACCCACCGCCACGGTGGACATGCCGTGCACGTGGGACATCTCCACGTACCCGATGGAGCCCTGGGCCCGCTTGACGGTGTCGGCGATGCCGCTGTTGCCCTGCGCCGACTCGCGCGGGGTGATCGGCCACTGCCCGTCGGCCTCGTGGTCCCAGGAGTCGGGGGCGGCCTTCTCCAGGTAGCGGGTGAAGTTCTCGGTGGTGCCCGAGTCGTCGGCGCGGTTGACCGGGGTGATCTCCAGGTCCGGCAGCTCGACGCCGGGGTTGTCCTCGGCGATCTCCGGGTCGTCCCACCGGGTGATCCGCTGGTCGAAGATCCCGGCGATGGTGTCCGGGCGCAGGTTGAGCGAGTCCACGCCGTCCAGGTTGAACACCACCGCGATGGCCACCGCGTAGGCGGGCAGGTTGATGGTGTCCGAGCCGCCGCAGCGCTCCATGGCGTCGGCGTTCTCCTCCGGGTCCACCGCCGCGTCGGTGCCCGCGAAGGTGACCGCGCCGTCGATGAACTGGTTGCGGCCGCCGCCCGAACCGATGGAGTCGTAGTAGATGCGGGCGCCGTCGCACGCCGACTGGTATCCGGCGATCCAGGTCGTCATCGCGTTCTCCTGGGCGCTGGACCCGGACCCGGACAGGCTGCCGGAGAAGCACTCCAGGTCGTCGGGGACGGCCGGGGGAGCGGCGTCGCGCACGGCGTCGTCGCTGCCGCAGGCGGTGGCCGCCAGCAGCAGCCCCGCGAGGGCGGCGCCGGCCGCGGCGTGGGTCCGGGAGCGCTTGTTGGACGGGAGCACGACTTGCTTCTCACCCTTTCGTCGGCGCCGGTGCCCCATGGTGCGCACCGGCGCGGCGCCCGCCGTGGGCGCGTTGTGGCAGGTGTACGGAACACCGCCGAAGAATTTAACCATTGCGTCCGCGGTACCCGGCACCGCCCCCGGCGGGGCCGGTGACCGGCGGCGCGGGCGTGCATGACACGCGGGGGAGCCGGGCAAGGGTAGGGGCGTGATGAGCACGCACCGCACCCCGCCCGTCCCCGTGACGTCAACCTACCGCCTGCAACTGCGTCCGGAGTTCACCCTGGTCGACGCCGCCGCGGTGGTCGACCGGCTGGCGCGCACCGGCGTGGGCGCCCTGTACCTGTCGCCGGTCCTACAGGCCGCCCCGGGCTCCGCGCACGGCTACGACGTGGTCGATCCCACACGGATCTCCGCCGAACTGGGCGGGGAGGAGGCGTTCGCGGCGCTGGCTGCTAAGGCGCACGAGGCGGGGATGGCCGTGGTGGTGGACATCGTCCCCAACCACATGTCGGTGGCCCGCCCCGACGCCAACCCCTGGTGGTGGGACGTCCTGGAGAAGGGCCGGGCGTCGGCGTACGCGCGGTGCTTCGACATCGACTTCGCCGCCGGGCCGATCCTGGTCCCGGTGCTGGCCGACGACGGAGACGGCGGCCGGGCCGCCCTGGCCGACCTGCGCGTCGTCGACGGCTGCCTGGCCTACCACGACAAGCGCTACCCCCTGGCCGAGGGCACCCACACCCCCGGCCAGGACGCGGCCACCGTCCACGAACGCCAGCACTACCGGCTCGTGTCCTGGCGGCGCGGCGACTCCGAGCTCACTTACCGGCGGTTCTTCGACGTCAGCGAACTGGCCGCCGTGCGGGTGGAGGACCCCGGCGTGTTCGACGCCGTGCACGCCGAGATCCTGCGCCAGGCCGACCTGGGCCGCGTCGACGGGCTGCGCGTCGACCACGTCGACGGGCTCACCGACCCCGGCGGGTACCTGCGCACCCTGGCCGCCCGCTTCCCCGGCTGGATCGTGGTGGAGAAGATCCTCGCCCCCGGCGAGGAACCGCCCCGGTCCTGGCCGGTGGCCGGCACCACCGGCTACGACGCGCTGCGGGTGACCGGCGGGGTGTTCGTGTCCCCGTCCGGGGAGGCCGACTTCACCACCCTGGCCGCCGACCACGGGGTGGAGGTCGACGTGGCCGCGGTGGACGCCCACGCCCGCCACGGCGCCGCCACCGACCTGCTCGCCGCCGAGGTGCGCCGCATCGCCGCCCTGGTGCCGCCCCGGCCGCCGCGCGACGGCCGCGCCCTGGACGCCGTGGCCCGGGAGCGGCGCGCCGACGCGGTGGTCGAGCTGCTGTGCGCGTTCGACGTGTACCGCTCCTACCTGCCCGAGGGCGAGGACGCCTGGGTGCGGGCCGTCGAGACGGCCACCCGCCGCCGCCCCGACCTGGAGCTGCACCTGGAGGTGATCGACCACCGGGTGCGCGCCGACCCGCGCGGGGAGCTCGCCCGGCGCATCCAGCAGACCAGCGGCATGGTGGTGGCCATGGGCACCGAGAACACCGCGTTCTACCGGGCCACCCGGTTCACCGCCCTGAACGAGGTGGGCGGCGACCCGGCCGGCTTCGCGGTCGCCCCGCACGACTTCCACGCCGACGCCGCCCGCCGCGAGGCCGCCGCCCCGCACACCATGACGGCGCTGTCCACCCACGACACCAAGCGCTCGGAGGACGTGCGCGCCCGCCTGGCGGCGCTGGCCGAGGTGTCGGAGGGGTTCACCGACGCGGTGCGCCGCTGGACCGACCGGTGCGCCCTGCCCGAGCCGTCGCTGAACCTGCTGGGCTGGCAGACCCTGGTGGGCGCCTGGCCCATCGACGCCGACCGGCTCACCGGGTACCTGCTCAAGGCGGCCCGCGAGGCCCGCCTGGGCACCTCCTGGACCGCGCCCGACCCCGACTTCGAGGACCGGGTCCGCGCCTGGCCCGGCCGGGTCCTGGACGACCGGACCCTGCGCGGCGAGGTGCTGTCGGTGGTGGAGTCGGTCCGCGGCGCCGGCTGGTCCAACGCCCTGGGCCAGAAGGCCGTGCAGCTGCTCGGCCCCGGTGTGCCCGACGTCTACCAGGGCACCGAGCTGTGGGACCTGTCCCTGGTGGACCCCGACAACCGCCGCCCGGTGGACCACGCGCTGCGCGAGGGGCTGCTGGCCCGCCTGGAGGAGGGGTGGCGGCCGCCGGTCGACGACACCGGAGCGGCCAAACTCCACCTGGTGCGCACCTGCCTGCGCGCCCGCCGCGACCTGGACCCGCGCGGGTACCTGCCGCTGGAGGCCTCCGGCCCGGCCGCCCGGCACGCCCTGGCCTTCGCCCGCACCTCGCGCGGCGCCGCCCATCCGGACCTGGCCGCGGTGGCGACCCGGCTGCCGCTCACCCTGGCCGACGCCGGCGGGTGGGCGGACACGGTGCTGCCGCTGCCCTCGGGGCCGGGGGTGTGGCGCGACCTGCTCACCGGCCGCGAGCTCGCCCCGACCGACCCGGACGGGCTCACCGCCCCGCCCCTGGCGGAGCTGCTGGACCGCTACCCGGTGGCGGTCCTGCATCGCAGCTGACCGGGGCCGGGACCGGTCAGCCCGCCGTCCCGGGCCCGTGCGGGAGCACCGGCGGGCCGCGGCCGCCGATGGCGGGTGCGGCCCGCCGGGTCTGCGGCTGCCGACCGGGTACGGGGCGGGGGTACCAGCGGGTCGGCGAGTGGTGGTGACGGGCACCGGCACCGCGAGCGGGCCGCGATCGCCGACCAGGCGCGGGGCGGGGCGCCGGTAGGCTGGCGGCGATCATGACGAGCACGAACACCGCAGGCGGCCCGCGGCCGCGCATGCCCGAGACCGCGTTCACCGCCCTGGCCTGCCCGGCCTGCGGGCAGGGCCTCGCCGCCACCGGGCGGGGGGTGGAGTGCGCGGCCGGGCACGTGTTCAACGTGGCCCGCGAGGGCTACGTGAGCCTGCTCACCGGCGCCACCCCGCCCGGGACCGGCGACGACAAGGCGATGGTCGCCGACCGGATGAGGTTCCAGCAGGCCGGCCACTACGCGCCCGTCGGCGCCGCCCTGGCCCGGGCCGTGGCCCGCGAGGCCGACGGCGCCCCCTTCGTCGTGGACGTCGGCGGCGGCACCGGCCACTACCTCGCGCACGTCCTGGAGGAGGTCCCCGACGCGGTCGGGCTGACCGTGGACGTGTCCAAGTTCGCCGCCCGCCGCGCCGCCAAGGCCCACCCGCGGGCCGGGGCGGTCACCGCCGACGCCTGGCGCGGCCTGCCGCTGCGCGACGGGACCGCCGACGTCCTGCTCAACGTGTTCGCCCCACGCAACGCCGCCGAGTTCGCCCGCGTCCTGGCCCCCGGCGGGTCCCTGGTGGTGGTCGTCCCCGAGGCCGACCACCTCGCCGAACTGCGCGCCCCGCTGGGGCTGCTGTCGGTGGACCCGCGCAAGGACGAACGCCTGGAGAAGGGCCTGCACGGGCACTTCGACCCCGCCGGGGTGGAACCGCTCCGGTTCACCATGGCGCTCTCCCACGAGGACGTCGCCACCGTCGTGGGCATGGGCCCCAGCGCCCGCCACCTCGACCCCGCCGAACTCGCCGGCCGGATCGCCGCCCTGCCCGGGCCGGTCGCCGTGACCGCCTCGGTGCGCCTGCACCTGTACCGGCCCCGCTGAGCCGGGCTGCCCGAGTATCCGGCGCGGGCGGCGGACCGGCGGGAGGATCCGCGGAAGCCGCCCCGGGACCCGTGTGTCGCGCGGGTGGCCCGCGCCGCGTTCGGGTAGGCAGTTGTCCGTGAGCGAATCGGAGATCTTGACTTCCTCACTCCTCGTGAACGAGGAGGATTCCGTCCGGGCCACGAGCCCGGTCGGTGCTGTCCGCCTCGCGGCGGTAGCCGGTTCCTGCTTCATCGACATGGCATCCCAGAGGTCTCCGCAGGCTGGCACGGTTCACCCCGGTGGGGGGTTGTCGGTCCATCCGCGCTTGAGCGTGTTTCTGGCCGCGTTGATGTCGGCGTTGGCCTGGTGTCCGCAGGCGACGCAGCGGAACACCGATTGGCTCTCTCGGTTCTCTGCTGCGACGTGTCCGCACGGATGGCAGGTCTGCGACGTGTACGCGGGATCGACCTCCACCACACGGGTTCCCGTGCGGCGGGCCTTGTTCTCACACGCGAGCTTGAAACCGTGCCACCCCTTGGAAAGGATCGCCCGGTTCAACAGCTTCTAGCGAGGAATCCCGGTCCTTCAGGTCCCAAAGGAATCGCTTCCGAACCCAGACGATCACCGACAACAGAACACCACCGCAGGAGACGGAACCATCCGCCCCGGCCAGGACACCACACCGACACCCCAGAACCAGGACGGCACGAATGCGGACGTTGCGGACAACGCCCGGGCCGGGTCCGACAGGAAATGCCGATTCCCGCCCCCATGGCACGGACACGCCGCTACCCTGACGGGGTGAAGATCGTGGTGCAGGTCAAGCTGCTCCCCGACACCGCCCAACAGGCGGCGCTGTGGGAGACGCTGAAGCTGTGCAACCACGCCGCCGACCACACCTCCCGGCGCGCACACGAGAGCGGGGTCAAGGCGAAAGCGCCGTTGCAGCGGCTGGTCTACGACGAGCTCAAATCAATGGGCCTGTCCGCGCAACCGGCGATCCACTGCGTCCGCAAGGTCGCCGACGCCTACGCCACCTTGCGGGCCAACCTCACGGCCGGGAATTATGGCCGGGAGGGCTCGAAGCGGCGGGCCCGGGTGGAGGCCGCCCCGGTGCGGTTCCGCAAGGACGCCGCCCAGCCCTTCGACGACCGGTGCCTGTCCTGGCAGTTGGACGCGCGCACCGTGTCGATCTGGACCACCCGGGGCCGGATGAAGGGCGTGGCGTTCGCGTGCTCACCGGAGCAGGCCAAGACGCTCGCCGAGTACCGGCGGGGTGAGTCCGACCTCGTTCGGCGGGGGAAGGCGTTCTACCTGTACGCGACCTGCGAGGTCCCCGAGGCCGACCCCTGCGAGCCGAAGGGCTTTGTCGGCGTCGACCTGGGGATCGCCAACATCGCCACCACCAGCGATGGGACCATTCACTCCGGCAAGCACACCAACCACGTCCGTCACCGCAACCGCCACCTGAGGCGACGTCTCCAGAGGAAGGGGACCAGGTCCGCCAAACGCCTCCTGCGCCGCCTGTCGGGCCGGGAGCAGCGGTTCGCCGCCGATGTCAACCACCGCATCGCCAAGCAGATCGTGACCGAGGCTCAACGCACCTGCCGCGGTATCGCCCTGGAGGACCTGGGCGGCATCCGCGGCAGGGTACGTCCCGCCCGTCGCCCACCACCACCCTCAACGGACGGCCTACGGCCGAAGTCCTCTCCCGGCGCCCCAGCGGGTCGCCCTGCACTCCTGGGCGTTCGCCCAGCTCGGCGTGTTCATCGCCTACAAAGCGCAACGGGCCGGGGTGCCGGTGGTTCACGTCGATCCCGCGTACACCTCGCAGGAGTGCAGCGGGTGCGGCCACATCGACAAGAAGAACCGGCCCGACCAGGCCACCTTCAAGTGCACGTCGTGCGGTTTCGCTGAGCACGCCGACGTCAACGCAGGCCGCAACATCTCCTCGCGAGGTGCGGCGGTCTGGGCAGTGAGTCACGCTGCCGACGACGCGGCCTGACACACACCGGCCAGGTGTGATCGTCAGAGCTGCAAGCTCGGCCCTTCAGGGCCGAGAAGCTGACGCCGGTACCGGAACCCCGTCAACACTGGTGGGAACACCTCCTCTCGGTCCAGAACCGAACCGTAGCCGAGGGCTATGATATTCCGCGTGCGGGCGATCACTCTCCGCTTTGAAGGACAGGGGCTGCGTCGTCAATGAACCTGATCACCATCGGGTCCCCCACACCGGGACTGGGCGTGGACGGCGACTTCGCGGTGTGGGCGCCGCACCGCGACCGGGTGCGGCTGCGCCTGGGCGCGGCCGCCGACCCCGCGCCCCGGGTGGTCGACATGGAGCGCGGCCCCGACGGGTGGTGGCGCGCCCAGGTCGACGAGGCCGGGCCCGGCACCGACTA
This sequence comes from Nocardiopsis protaetiae, assembly GCF_045446735.1. Classification (NCBI taxonomy): domain Bacteria; kingdom Bacillati; phylum Actinomycetota; class Actinomycetes; order Streptosporangiales; family Nocardiopsidaceae; genus Nocardiopsis; species Nocardiopsis protaetiae. The sequence continues at coordinate 9,267 of NZ_JBJJBV010000125.1, read as the reverse complement.
CGCCTACCTGCTGGACGAGGACCCCCTGCCGCTGCCCGACCCGCGGTCCCTGCACCAGCCCGGCGGGGTGCACGCCCCCAGCCGGGTCTACGACCACGCGGCGTACACCTGGGAGTCACCGTGGACCGGGCGGCCCCTGGCGGGCGCGGTGGTCTACGAGATGCACACCGGCACCTTCACCCCCCAGGGCACCCTGCGGTCGGCGATCGACCGGCTGGACCACCTGGTCGACCTGGGCGTCACCCACGTGGAGGTGATGCCGGTCAACGCGTTCGACGGCACCCACGGCTGGGGCTACGACGGGGTGCTCTGGTACGCCGTGCACGAACCCTACGGCGGGCCCGACGCCCTCAAGGAGTTCGTGGACGCCTGCCACGGGCGGGGCCTGGCCGTACTGCTGGACGTGGTCCACAACCACCTCGGCCCCTCGGGCGCCTACCTGCCCCGGTTCGGCCCCTACTTCTCCGGCGAGAACGCCTGGGGCCCCTCCCTCAACCTCGACGGCCCCGACTCCGACCCGGTGCGCCGCCACATCGTCGACAACGCCCTGGGGTGGCTGCGCCACTACCGCCTGGACGGGCTGCGGCTGGACGCCGTGCACGCCCTGCGCGACGACCGGGCGGTGCCGATCCTGGAACAGCTGTCCGTCGAGGTGGACACGCTCGCCACCGGGCTGGGGCGGCCGCTGTCGCTGATCGCCGAGTCCGACCGCAACGACCCGCGCACGGTGCTGCCGCGGGAGGCGGGCGGGACCGGGATGACCGCCCAGTGGTCCGACGACCTGCACCACGCGCTGCACGTGGCGCTCACCGGGGAGACCCACGGCTACTACGCCGACTTCGCCGGGCCCGAGGTGCTGCCCGCCGTGCTGACCCGGGTGTTCCGGCACGCCGGGACGTACTCGTCGTTCCGCGGCCGCACCCACGGGCGGCCGGTGGACACCGCCCACGTGCCCGGGTACCGGTTCCTGGGGTACCTGTCCACACACGACCAGATCGGCAACCGGGCGCGCGGCGACCGCATGGGCGAGCACGTCTCCCCGGGGCTGCTGGTGTGCGGGGCGGCGCTGCTGCTGTGCTCGCCGTACACGCCGATGATCTTCATGGGGGAGGAGTGGGCGGCCACCACCCCCTGGCCGTTCTTCGCGTCCTTCACCGACCCCGACCTGGTGGAGGGGGTGCGCAACGGGCGCAAGCGGGAGTTCGCCGCCCTGGGCTGGGACACCGCGCAGATCCCCGACCCCATGGACCCGGCCACCCGGGACGGGGCGGTGCTGGACTGGGACCAGCCCGGCCGGGACCCGCACGCCCGGGTCCTGGAGGCCTACCGGGAGCTCATCGCGCTGCGCCGGGCCGAGCCGGAGCTGGCCGACCCGCGGCTGGACCGGTTCGCGGTGGCGGCCGCCGAGGACGGGCGGTGCCTGGTGCTGGTGCGCGGGTCGCTGCGGGTGGTCTGCAACCTGGACGCCGAACCCGCCGAGGTGGAGCTGGACGCCGTCCCGCACGAGCTGCTGCTGGCCGGCGGGGTGCCGGAGATCGACGGTGGGCGGGTGCGGGTCCCGGGGGAGTCCTTCGCGGTCCTGCGCCTGTGAGGGTCAGCCGGGGGTGCCGGTGAAGTCCAGCCGGAAGCCGTGGTGCTCGATGCCGATGAGCAGGTCCCCGGTGCCCCCGGGCGGCGCACAGGTGTAGGGGAAGGTGTGGGTGCCGCCGTGGATCTCGGCGGGCAGGTCCGGGGTGCGGGCGGTGCTCCACTGCCCGCCGCCCTCGCAGACGGCGGTCATCTGCGAGAACCCCGTGACCCGGCCCAGCTCGGGCAGCTCCACGGTCAGGGTGAACGCGATCTCCTCCGCCCCGGTGGCGGCCACGCCGTCGACCGTGTAGAACGCGTCGGCCGGGTCGTGCAGGTGGAACTCCTCCGGGTAGGCGCCCACCGGGAGGGCGACGGTGATGGTCTCGCCGAACCCTGCGGTATCGGTCTCGGGTTCGGGCCCGGGGGCGCAGGCCCCGGCCACGAGGACCAGCGCGGGGAGCCAGGCGAGGTGGGGGAGGCGTCGCATGGGCGAACCCTAACGCCTCCCCCGGGCGGCGGTCAGCGGTGCAGGTGGTCGAACACGGTGATCCACTGGTCGGGGGAGACGAACCCGACGGGGGAGTCGCCCAGAACCCGGGCGGCGTCCAGCGCCCGGTCCACCCGGCGGACCGGGTGGGCGCGGCGCAGCGACGCCCGCAGCGAGCCGCCCAGCCCGGAGAACCCGAGGTCCACCAGGCGGCGGTAGTCCTCGGCGTCGGCCGGGTCGAGCAGCGGGGCGGTGCGGCGGCGCAGCAGCAGGACCCCGGCGTCCACCCGCGGCACCGGGTGGAACCGGTGGCGGGGGATGCGGCCCGCCGACTCCCACGACCAGCGCGGCCAGGTCAGCACGGTGAGCCTGCTCCAGCGGCCGTGGCCGCCGGTGCGCTTGGCCGCGTACTCCCACTGGGTGATCAGGGTCGCCCCGGTCAGCGCGGGCGCCGCCAGGCACCAGCGCACGATGTCGGCGGTGCGGGAGTAGGGGATGTTGCCGACCACGGAGAACGGCTCGCGCGGGGGCCGGACCCGGGTGAAGTCGGCGCACACCACCCGCACGCCCGGGTGGCGGCGGGCGACGCGGTCGGCGAGCCGGGGGTCCAGCTCGTAGGCGGTCAGCCGGCCCGCGGCCGGGGCCAGGAAGCGGGTGAGCGCCCCGTCGCCGGGGCCCACCTCCAGGACCAGGCCGCCGGGGTCCACCCCGGCCAGGCGTACCACCCGGCGGGCGGCGGCGGTGTCGGTGAGGAAGTTCTGGGACAGGCGTCGGCGCCGGTTCCCCTGACGTTCGGTACGTACCACGAAAGGTCCTTGTCGGCCGCCCGGGAGGGCGGCGTCGGGGGACGGGTGGCACGCCGGAGGAGCGGCCCGAGGGCACGCGGGAACAGGATGGCCGGCCGACCCGTCCCGAAAAGAAAAGGGACACGATCGGGCCCGGACCGGGACACCGTCAGACGAGGAGGAGCGGACCCCCTGGCACCGCCGACATCGCACCGGGGAAGGTACGGGAACGGCGGTGCTCTCGGAGGGGTCCGGTCACCGGCCCGGGCCGTGGAGGCGGGGCCGGAATTCGAGGTCGTGGGCGCGCGCGGACCGGGCCGGGGCACGGTCGGTCACGCCGAAGAAACCGAACATGACCTCACCGTAGAGGGGCGCAGGCGCGGCGGGCAACGCATTTATTAATGGGTCGCGGGGCCCGTGGTGAGCGGTGATACTCGGGACCATGCTCGACTTCTCCGCCTACGACACCCGCAACTACCGCACCGTCGACGTCGCCACCGGCTACGACGGCTGGTCGGCCACCTACGAGGACTCGGTCCTGGACGCCATGGACCTGGCGCTGCTGGAGCGCCTGCCCCACCCCGACTGGGCGGGGGTCGGCCGGGTCGCCGACCTGGGCTGCGGCACCGGCCGCACCGCGGCCTGGCTGCGCGGCAAGGGGGTGGCGGGCGGCATCGACGGGGTGGACCTGAGCCCGGGCATGCTGGAGCTGGCCCGCGGGCGCGGCGCCCACACCACCCTGGCGCAGGGGGACGTGCGCGACACCGGGCTGGCGGCGGGCACCTACGACCTGGTGGTGTCCTCGCTCATCGACGAGCACCTGCCCGACCTGGCGCCCTTCTACGCCGAGGCGCGCCGCCTGGTCCGCCCGGGCGGGCTGTTCCTGCTGGCGTCCTACCACCCGCAGTTCGCGATGGTGTCGGGGATGCCCACCCACTACACCGGCGAGGACGGGGAGCCGGTGGCGATCGCCACCCACGTGCACCTGATCAGCGGGCAGCTGCGGGCCGCGCTGGACGCCGGGTGGACCCCGGTGGACATGGTGGAGGGCGTCGTGGACGACACCTGGGTGGCGGCCAAGCCCAAGTGGGAGAAGTACCGGGGCCACCCGGTCTCGGCCGCCTACGCCTGGCGCGCGGTCTAGCCGCTCAGGCGAGCAGGGCCTCCAGCCACAGGTCGCGGTGGCGGGAGGCGTAGTCGGCCGCCGGGCCCCAGTGGTCGGCGTGGCCCTGCGCGTACAGGCCGGCCCAGGGGGCGCGGCCGGTGCGGCCGCCCTCCACCAGCAGGTCGTACATGCCGCGCACCCGGCGGTGGACGGCGTCGGGCAGCTCCTCGCGCTGGGCGCGGTCGCAGCCGTAGCCGTCGGCCAGGGCCCGCAGCCGGACGGCGTCCGCACGCGGATCGCCGCCCGGGTGCAGCGGGACGAACCCGTGCGCGGCGTAGCCCAGGTCGCCCATGCGGGTGCCCGGCCCGGCCCCGTCCCAGTCGATGAACACCCACCGGTCGCCGTCGCGCACCAGGTTCCACGGGGCCAGGTCGTTGTGGCAGATGACCTCCTCGCGGGCGTCCGGGATCGGCACCTCCCACACCGCCTGCTGCGGGTGCCGCGGCCGGTGGGCCGCGGTGAGGTCGTGCAGGCGGCGGATCAGCCCGCCCAGCCGGTGCAGCTCGGCGGCGGTCAGCGGCGGGCCCTGGTCGGCCAGGGTCCCGGGCACGTACTCCAGCAGCTGGTCCCCGGTCAGCGAGCGACCGTAGGAGCGGGGCGCCGCCTCGTAGCCGTGCCTCTCCAGGTGCCGCAGCAGGTGGACGACCGAGGGCGCCGCCCGGTGCCACTGCTTGCGGACGGTGCCGCCGACCCGCAGCACCGGGCCGGAGGTGTTGCCGCCGTGCAGGACCTCGGTGCCGGGGTCGTGGTGCGGCGGGGGAGTGGTGGGTGTCATGGGGTCATCGTGGTGGAGGGGGCGAACGGGGGTCCAGGGTTTTTCACCCGGTGGCCGCGGCCTCGGCCCGGTCCATGTCGGCGTCGCTGATGAACAGCAGCCACACCAGGACCACCGCGCTCAGCGCCCCCATGGAGGCGAACACCCAGGCCAGCCCGGCGAACTGGGCGATGATCCCGCCCGCGGCGGCGCCCAGGGGCATGGTGCCCCAGGCCAGCAGCCGGTAGCCGCTGTTGAGCCGGCCGAGCAGGTGGTCGGGGGTGATGCGCTGGCGCAGGGACACCGTGGTCACGTTCCACACGGCGATGCCGAGCCCGCCGACGAAGAACCCGGCACCGACGAGGTAGGGGTTCGCGGTGAGGGCGGGTACCCCGACCAGGACGACGAAGGTCACCGCGGAGACGCGCATGGACAGGGAGCGGCCGAGCAGGTCGACGACGCGGGCGGCGCTCAGGGAGCCCAGGATGACGCCCAGGGCGGTGGCGGTGAGCAGCACGCCGTAGGCGGGCTCGCTCAGCCCCATGGGGGAGTCCGGGCCGACCGCGTAGAGCACGAACACGGCGAAGGCGGCGTTGCTCGCGAAGTTGCTGATGCCGACCATCGCGGCGAAGGCGCGCAGCAGCCGGTGCCGCCACAGGTAGCGCAGCCCCTCGGCGATGTCGGCGCGCATGGTGGTGGGGTGCTCGCGTTCGACCCGGAACCGGCCCCGGACCAGCAGCAGCGCGCCCACGGCGACCAGCCACAGCGCCGCCGGGGCGGCCAGGCCCAGGACCAGCCCGGCCGCCACCAGGAAGCCGCCCAGGGGCGGGCCGACGAACTGGTTCATGGCCATCTCGGTGGCGTGCAGGCGGCCGTTGGCGCGGTCCAGCCGCTCGCGCGGGACCAGCTGGGGCAGGATCGACTGGGCCGAGGTGTCGTAGAGGGTCTCGGTGATCCCCACGCCCAGGGCGACGGCGTACAGCACCCAGATCCCGCCCAGGCCGGTGGCCAGGGACAGCGCGAGCAGCCCGGTGAGCAGGGCGCGGGCGGTGTTGGCGGCGAGCATGATGGCGCGCCGGTCCAGGCGGTCGGCCAGGGCCCCGGCGGGCAGGGAGAACAGCAGCCAGGGCAGGGACAGGGCCAGGGCGACCCCGGCGATGAGCAGGGGCGAGTCGGTGAAGCGCAGCGCGGCCAGGGGGAGCGCGATCTTGAGCACGCCGTCGGCCAGGTTGGACAGGGACGACGAGGTCCACAGGCTCCAGAAGGGGCGTCCCAGACCCGTGGAGCGGGGGGTGGTGGAGGTCATGGCCCGATCCTGACAGAGTGATCGAGAAAACTCAATCGATTTGACGAACCTCGATCGTTGTTAGCATCGGACCATGGCACACGCAGAGCAGACCGCGCCGGAACCCGTGGCCGCCGGGCGCGCCCGGCGGCCCGCCACCCCCGAGGAGACCAAGGCGCTGAGCCACCCGCTGCGGATCCGCATCCTGCGCCTGTGCCTGGACGAGCTCACCAACAAGGAGCTCGCCGAACGCCTGGACGTCTCCCCCGGCACCGTCCTGTACCACGTGCGCCGCCTCGTCGACGTGGGCTTCCTCGTCCCCGGCACCCCCCGCACCGGCCCCAGCGGCGCCCTGGAGAAGCCCTACCGGGCCACCGGCGAGACCTGGTGGCTGGAGAGCCCCCTCCAGGACGCCGGGCCCCCCGCCGCCCACGCCCCCGTCCAGGCCTTCCGCCGCGAACTCGACGAGGCCGGGCCGGAGTCGGTGCGCACCTTCTCCCGGTTCACCCTGCACCTGTCGGACGAGGACGTCGCCGAACTCGACCGGCGCATCGTCGCGGTCCTGGACGAGTTCGTGTCCACCGACGACGAGCGCCGGGAGCACCCCCGCTACAGCGGCATGTTCCTGCTGCACCGGCCCCCGGGCGCGGCGGCGGGCACAGCGGGGGACGCGGCGGCGGGCACCGCGGCGGGCCCGAGCGGTACGGCCGCGGACATGGAACGGGGTGCCGACGCCCGTCGCGCCGACACCCCGTGACCGGTGGCGGATCCCCGCCGACCCCCGTCAGCCCCCGCCGTACTGCATGAACAGGAACACCACCAGGGCGATGAGGACGATCGCGGCCAGCACCGCCGCCGTGATCTTGGCCGCCGAGTAGGGGCGCTCGCCCTGCACCTCGCCGGTGCACCCGTTGATCACGATCTGCCAGGTCTTACCGCCGTGCAGGTAGGCGCCCGCCCACACCGGCACCAGCAGCAGCTTGCCGGTGACCTGCGAGTACGCCGTGTCCACCGACGTCACCCGCTGCTCGTCGCCGCCGATGTCGCGCTTGCAGTCCTGCTCGATGGTGCGGGCCATGGTCTGCTTGGCCGTCTGCAAGCCCTGCTCGGGCTCCACGTCGTAGCGCAGCGCCTCGTGCCCGGCCAGGTACTCGTGGGCGTAAGGCCGCGCCTTGTCCAGCGGCCACGGCTTGAGCGCGTCCACCTTCTCCGGCGCCACCTGGGTGGTGCCGTTGACCAGCACGTCGTCGAAGAACCGCGACACCCGGCCCCGGGCCGGGTACCAGCGGGTCTTGCGGACCTGCCGGGTCTTGGTGACCGACTTGCCGTTCTCCTGGACCGTGTAGGTCTCGGTCACCCAGTAGTACTCGCCGCGCTGGCCCTTGTAGTCCGACACCGTCTGGGCGTCGAAGGTCCAGTGCGGCAGGTAGGTGCTCTTGAAGCGCTCGGCCTCGTTGACCTTCTTGAGGCTGTTGGGCGCGAACCAGCGGCTGTTGGTCCACGTGCCCAGCGCGTCGTGGGCCGCCCGCCGCTCCACGGTGAACGGCAGCACCGCCTCCGGCGGCACCTGGACGTCCGCCGAGTCGTCGGTGACCAGCGGCGCGGTGCAGAACTGGCAGGTCTGGGCGAGGTGGTCGCCCTGGATGTGGGCCCCGCACCCCTGGCAGACGAACCGGTGCCCGGCCACCTGCGCCGCCGGCTTGCGGGCGAAGAGGCTCTCCACGGCGTGCTCGCGCACCGTGCGGGTGGCCTCGGGGATCTTCTCCTCGCTGCCGCAGTACGGGCAGCGCATCTGACGCGCACCGGCGGAGTACTCCAGCCGGGCCCCGCACGCCCCGCAGGGGAACTCGCGGGGAGAGGTCGGCGGTGGTGGAACGGCGGTATCGGACATGTCGGCCTTCTGGAATCTGGGGGACGGGAGGAGGGGCCCGGTCAGGCGGGCGGCATGGGCGGCGGGGTGGCCGCGAACAGCCCCGACAGCTCCGGGACCTGCCCGGCCGCGGTCCACTGCGCCATCCCGGCCTTCCAGACCAGGGTGTCGCGGGTCAGGCGGCCACCGCCCACCTGCTGCGACAGCGCGTTGACGTCGAAGGGGCCGGCCTGCTGCCCGTCCACGCCGACGAACCACTCGGCCTGCGGCAGCGGCGGCGGGGCCGCGGCGGGCTGCGCGGGGGCCTGCGGCTGCTGCTGGTACTGCTGAGGCTGCTGGGGCGCCTGCTGCGGCTGGCCCTGCGGGTTCATGTTCTGGGCCATCTGCTGGGCGGCCGCCAGCCCCATGCCCATGCCCATGGCCTCGCCCATGCCGCTGCCCGGGGTCTTGGCGGCGTCGCCGATCGCGCTCGCCGTCTGGAACTTCGTGTACTGGTCCAGGTCGCCCAGCACCCCCATCTGGGAGCGCTTGTCCAGGGCCTTCTCGACCTCCGGCGGCAGGGTGATGCTCTCGACGTTGAAGTCGGGGATCTCCAGACCCACCGACGCCATGTCCTGGGTGAGCGCCTTGGACATGCGCTGTCCCAGGTCGTGCTGGTGGATCGCCAGGTCTAGCACCGGGACGTCGCGGGCGGCGGTGGCCAGCGCGCTGCCCAGCCGGCTGACGATCATCTGCCGCAGGTAGCCCTCCACCTCCTCGGTGCGGAACTGCGGGTCGGTGCCCACCAGCTCGCCGATGAACAGCGGCGGGTCGATCACCCGCACCGAGTACCCGCCGAAGGCGCGCAGCCGCACCGGGCCGAACTCGGGGTCGCGCACCATCACCGGGTTCTGGGTGCCCCACTTGAAGTCGCTGAACCGGCGGGTGTTGACGAAGTACACCTCGGCCTTGAACGGCGAGTCGAACCCGTGCTTCCACCCCTTGAGGGTGGACAGGATCGGGACGTTCTGGGTCTGGAGCGTGTACATGCCGGGCGCGAACACGTCGGCGACCCGGCCCTCGTTGACGAACACCGCGATCTGGGACGCGCGCACGGTCAGCTGCGCGCCCATCTTGATCTCGTTGTCGTGCCGCGGGAAGCGCCAGACGATGGTGTCCCGACTGTCGTCGGTCCACTCGATGATGTCGATGAATTCGCCACGGATGGCGTCGAACAGGCCCACGTGTGCCCTCCCTGAGACTTCCCTTGTCACCGGGGTCTGACGCCCCGGCGCGCCGAGAGGTTCCCAGCTTAGGCCGGTCGTCCGCGCCGTTCACGGGCGCGGCCGGGTGCGGTCACGGGCGGCGGCGGG
>NZ_JBJJBV010000124.1:0-28831 GCF_045446735.1 Nocardiopsis protaetiae | reverse complement strand
TGGTCTTCTTCGCGGTCGCCGTCTTCTTGGCGGCGGCCTTGCGGGCGGGTGCCTTCTTGTCGGCCTCGGCGGAGTCGACGACGGCGGTGACCGTCTCCGGCTGCTCCTGGGCGGCCGCGGCGCGCACCGGCTTGGCGGTCCGGGCCGTGGTGGAGGTCGTGGTGACCTTGGTGGACCTGGTCGAGGTGGACCGCGTGGCCGCCGTCTTGCGCCGCGGGGCCTTGCGCCGGGAGGACGCCGACTCGGGAACGAGAACGGTCACACCCTCCTTCGCGAGGCTGCGGAGCACGGACTGCGCCTGCGACATCGGGATTTCGGCCTCTTCGAAGGCACGGCGCACGTCCTCGGGCTCAAGATAGCCCTGGGACCGCCCACGCTCGATCAGCTGCTGAATGACGGGCTCTTGCAGTGACTCGGACTGCTTCGAGCGAGTCGAACTGGCAGATGACACAAACACCTCTCGAACGGACGTGTGGCGAGATTGTCGGACCCGGTGGTCCGCCTGGCCGGGACCGGGCACCGCGCCCTCTCCCGCCTGCGGCCTGGGATCGTCCCCACTGGGGCGGGGAAGCCGTTTGTCTTTCAAGCGTATGCGCTCTCGGAGATCATTCCCCGCAGGTGACGCACGGTGAGCGGTCGGCTCTCCGGGCGACTGCGCGGAACGGGCTCCGTGCGGGGCGGAACGGCTTCTTCACTGTAGGCAAGGGAATGGACTTGTTCGTACGGTCCGCCGCTCCTCCTCACGGCGACCTCCCTCCGTACGCGACTCATCGTGCCGCGACGGATTCGATCACCGGGAGCTGGACGGCGAGCAGAGTGACGTCATCGTCCTGCTCATACCCTTCGAGCATGCTCTCAACAAGGTACTCCAGCATCTGCTGTGGATCGCCCACCACTTCGGGTGGAGCCGAGGACGCCACGTCGACGAGCTCGTCGAGCCCGGAGTCGACGGACCGTTTGCGGTTCTCTACAAGTCCATCGGAGTAGAGGGCCACGGTGTTACCGGGTTGGACGAAGAATTTGTGATGTCCCCGCGGAGAGGTGATCCCCAGCGGTGTGTCGGGGTCGGTGTCCAGCAGTGACGGCCGGGCCCCGCCCGCCACGACCAGCGGCGGGAGGTGTCCCGCGTTGCTGAGGTCGAGCTGGCCGGTGACCGGGTCCAGGACGAAGTACACCAGGGTGGTGACCTGGTCCATGGCCTCGGTGGCGCTGAACATGCGGTCCAGGCCGGTGAGGACATCGGCGGGCTCCGGCATGGAGAACGCCAATGCACGCAACGCGTTGCGGATGCGGCTCATTCCCGCGGCGGCCGGAATCCCCTTGCCCATGACGTCGCCCAGGACCCCGGCGATGCGCCCGTCGGGCAGCGGGAAGGCGTCGTACCAGTCGCCGCCGACCTGGACGTGGCGCGAGCCGGAGCGGTAGTACGCGGCCAGGCGCACCCCGCGCACGTCGGGCAGCTCGTCCGGGAGCAGGCTGCGCTGGAGCTCCTCGGCGGTGTTGTGCTCCTGCTCGTACAGGGCGGCGCGGCCGATGGCCAGGGCGCACTGACCGGCCAGGGCCTCCAGGAACACGCGTTCCTCGTCGCCGATCTCGCGCGGCGAGGTGAACGCCAGGCGCAGCGCCCCGATGGGACGTCCGGCCACCATCATGGGCAGCGCCGCCCAGGCGCGCTCGGGGGTGAGGCCGACCAGCTCCTCGACCTCGGGGGCGTCCTCCAGCAGGGCGGCCAGCTCGGCCGGGTCGGCGGCGGTGCGGGAGGCGCGCTCGGCGATCGCGAGGGCGCTGATCTCGGGGTGGGCGAGCGGGAAGGACTTGCGGGGCAACGGGTGGGCCCCGGCGGCCACGACGGTGTCCAGCCGCGCCCCGTTGCGGTCGAGCAGGACCACGCTGATGTGGTCGGCGCCCACGCCGGAGCGGCCGATCTCGGACATGGCGGCGACGACCTCGTCGACGGTGAGGGCCTCGGCCAGGTCGGAGGTGGCCTGCTGGAGGCGGGCGGTGCGCATGGCCGCCTCGCTGAGCTGCTGGTTGAGCCGCCGGCGCAGCTCGTCGGCCTCGCGCTCGGTGGTGACGTCGACGAGGCTGCCCACCCACTCGACGGGCGCGCCGCCCTCGGTGACGGGCTTGGCCCGGGCCCGGAAGTGGCCGTAGCCGCCGGAGCGGGTGCGCACCCGGAACAGCGCGTCGAACGGGGTGCCGTCCAGGACGGCGTCGTCCCAGGCGCGCTCGACGGAGGCGCGGTCGTCGGGGTGCAGGGCGTCGAGCCAGCCGCGGCCGAGGTAGTCCTGGGGGCTCTGGCCGGTGACGTTGCGCCACTGGGGGCTGTCCTCGTGGACCTCGCCCCGGGCGTCGGCGGTCCAGACGACCTGGTTGCCGATCTGGAGCAGGGCGCGCAGGCGCTGTTCGTCGCGGTGGACCTCGTCGCCGTCGCGGACGGCGATGAGGGCGAGCTGCGGGTCGCCGGTGACGGGGTCGGCGACGGGGAACCAGGTGAGGTCCCACAGGCGGCCGTCGTCGGTGCGGTGGCGGCCGCGGACGACCCGGTCCTCGGCGCGCTCGGCGGGCCCGGCGGGCTCGATGCCGGCGGCCGGGACGCCGCAGGCGCGCATCAGCTCGGCGGGCTCGTGCCCCGGGCACAGTTCGGGGGCGCGTTCGAGCACCTCCGCGACCAGCCGGTTCGCGGCGATGATCCGCCCGCCGGAATCCAGCAGGGCGAATCCGATGGGGGAATCGTCCAGAAGTGCACGGACCGCGTCGCCCGGAACGGCTTCGCCGTCGGAACGGGGCGGAGGAATGGACGTCTCGGCGCTCACCTGCTCGACACCTCCGCTAAACCCTCGGATTTACCCGACCCGACCGACCGAGCACGCGGGCCCGTCGATCCGGGGATCGGACCGCGCGGGGGTGCTGAAGGTCTGCGGCGCGGTGCCGGAATGGGATCGGGGGGCTCCACGGCCCTCGGGAGTCACTCCCACGACTCCTCTCGGCCGCTGTCACGGCTCAAGCATAGGACACGCCCGTGTGGGCGCAACGGTCCGCGGGGAGCGGCCGGGTCCCGGACGTGAAGGTAAATAGTAGGCCACCGGCTGTCATCGCCCGGGGAGACCATTGGTTTTCCACAGGCGGTTTCCTCCGAATTCCCAGGGATCAGGATACTTGTCCGCTTTGGGATCATAGCTTGGAAACAGCTCCGTTATATGCCCGAAACGTCCTTTTCGCCTTGTTGACCTGGGGTGATGGTGGTGCTCAAGTAAACGATGCCCACCTCAGGTTTTATCAACAGCGTGCCGGGAGAGGGGTTGACAGCCCGCTCAGAACAAGTGGAATGGGTGGAGGTCACCGTCCAGGCCATCATCAACCAGGAGTGTGAGCGAGAATGCTCCAGACCTTCCCGGTCCAGGATCTCCGACGGATCTCGGCACGTCTGCACGACGAGTTCAACGGTCTGTCCCACCGCTGCGTCGAGCAGTGCGTCAGCGACACCTGGAACTGCGTCGAGCACCTGGGCATCGCGGTCACACCGCACCTCGTCGAACGGGTCGCCCGAGAACACCTGGAGGCCATGGTCAACTCCGTGCCCCCCTCCCAGGTCCCGCGCAAGGCCGCCAAGGCGGCCGCCCGCCCCCAGGGCGCGAACCTGTTCGCCGGCCACCGCGTGGTGTCCCGGCCCAGGTGACCCACCCGGTCGGCGGGGAGCGGGGCGCGCCTGTGAGGGGCACGCCCCGCTCCCCGTTCCCAGAGCCGAGGACGCCTGGGGAGGAACCGGGCAAAACCCCGGACCGTGAATCCCGGCCCCCGGGCTGTCATACGCTCGGAGCGTGCCCTCCCCTACACCTCCCTCATCCGCGAACCCCGAACCGGTTCCCGGCGCCGCCTTCGACGAGATGCTGCGCGCCGCCAGGGCGATGCTCGCCATGCGGCACCCCCTCGACGCCGAGCTGGCCTTCAGCGAGCTGCTCGGCACCTGGTGGGGCGAGCGCGTGCCCGGACTCGACGTCGAGCGGGTGCTCGGCGAGGGCCTGATCACCCACGCCGCCGCCTCCGGCAAGCCCGCCGGGCTGGGCGTCCTGGCCGCGATCGCCGCCCTGGGCACCTCGCCCGGCCAGCGCCGCCTCGCCGAACAGGGCATGATCGCGCTGCGCGAGCAGGGGCTCCAGGTCCCCGAATGGGCGTCCCAGCTGGGCCGGGTCGTGCCGCTGGGCACCTACGTCAACAGCGACCTGTTCGGGGACACCGACGACGTGGTGTGCGTGTTCGGCCGCGGGGAGCGGGGCACCGAGACCGCCCCCGAGCACGCCCTCATCCTGGTGGTGGACCACAACGCGGGCGGGGTGCTGCGCGACGCCTGGGTCACCACCAAGGTGGAGAGACTGCTCCAGGGGTGCCGGGAGCGGGCCGCCGCCGACGAGTTCACCCGGTTCGCCGAACTGGAGCCCGCCCAGGCCCGCAGCCGCCTGGTCCAGGCCCTGCGCGTGACCGAGCGGGTGATCGCGGGCGGGGGCGCCGACGCCGCACCGCTGCCGGTCGGGCCGACCGCCGCCGACCTGGCGGGCGGCTCGCTGGCCTCGCACTTCGCCCTGGCCAACGCCCGGGTGCGGACCCTGCCCGAGGCCCACGGACGGGACGCCGAGGACGGCGTCCCGGTGTGGCGGCGCGACCGCCGGGCGGTGCTGGCCGCCCGGTTCCTGGCCTCCGACGAGGCCGCCGAGCTGTCGGACTCCTACACCGCGAGCCGCTGCGTCGACCACATCATCGCCTACGGCTGCGACGTGGACGCCGGGCGGCCGATGCGGGTGAGCCCCCGCAAGGTGGAGGCGTTCCTGCTGCGCTGGCTGCCCGGCCGGGTGGTGCTGCTGCCCGAGGAGCAGGAGGCCATGCCGCACGTGCTGGCGGCGTGGGTGCGCTGGGCCGGTCCGCGCACCGGCCTGCCCGAGGTCGCGGTGGGCGCGACGCTGGACGCCGTGTGGGAGTACACCACCGCGTTCACCAAGGTCTACCGGGACCCCGCCCGGCCGCTGGGGCTGCGCCAGGAGGCGGTGCGCAGGCTGCTGCCCGACGGCGACTTCTCGGCGCTGGCCCGGCGCATGTTCGCGTTCCCGCTGCTGGCCAGCGACCTGGTGTCCTGGGCCCCCGAGGAGTTCGACCCGGCGACCCCGCGGGGCCGCCGGGCACTGCTGCGGCTGGACCACTACGGCGAGTACGAGGCCGCCGCCCCGCCCAGCGGCCGCCACTCCACCGGCCAGGACCACTGGTACCGGCCGGTGACCGGGGACGACCCGGGCCGGGAGCGGGAGCTGGACCGGCACGAGCGGCTGGCCGAACGGCTGTGGTCCGGGCGCCCGGCCGAGCTGTGGTCGGCCGCCCGGCGGCTGCTCGACCGGGGCCGGGACCGGGCCGCGGTCCTGGCCGAGCTGGGCGACGTGCTGGACGCCGCCACCGACGGCGCCGACCTGCGCCGCCGCCTCGACGCCCTGTAGTAGTGCTCGCTTTGGGCCGCCCTCAGGCGACCATGCGGTCGCGGAGGGCCGCCACCGTGGCCGCGGACAGCCCCAGGGCGTCGGAGACGTAGCCGTCGAAGGAGCCGTACACCTCGTCGATGTGGGAGAACGAGGTCTGGAGGTACTCGGCGCGCACCCGGGTCATCGGGACGACCTCCTCCCACGACAGGCCGCTGTGCTCCGACAGCAGGCGCATCCACTTGTCGGTGTTCTCCTGGCGCTCGTTGCTGGCCAGGTAGTCCTGGACCACCACGGCCCGGTCCACGCCCAGCAGGGTGAGCAGCAGGGCGGCGCCCCAGCCGGTGCGGTCCTTGCCCGCGCTGCAGTGGAACACCAGGGCGGTGGGCCCCTCGGCGGCGCGCTCGACCAGGTCGCGGTAGCCGGTGAGGGCGGCCGCGTCGGTGACCAGCTCGCGGTAGACGTCGAACATGAAGCGCTCGGCGGCGCCGTCGGCGAACATGGCCCGGGCGCGCTCGCGGTCCAGCAGGGCCGCGGAGAAGTTGGCCCCGGCCGCGGTCGGGTCCTGCACCGAGATGGCGGTGTAGGCGGCGCCCTCGGGGGTGATGTCCGGCAGGCTCTCCCGCTCGTGGGCGGTGCGCAGGTCGATGAGCTGGCGGATGCCCAGGCCGTTGTAGACCGGCAGGTCCGGCTCGGAGATGGTGTGCAGGGCGTCGGAGCGGTACAGCAGGCCGTGGCGGACCGTGCCTCCCCCGGCGGTCCGGTGGCCGCCGAGGTCGCGGAAGTTGGGGGCGCTGGAGAGGATGAAGCCGTTGTTCGTCACGAAGGCGACGATACCGACCACCCCTCCGGCGCCCCGAACCCGGTTCGGGGTCAGACCCCCTGCCGCATGGCGGTGATCTCCTCCCCCGCCTCCTTGACGTCCTTGGCGGTGTCCACCCCGCGCCAGAACCCGCTGATGCGGTAGGCGGTGAGCCGCCCCTGTTCGGCCAGCTCGGGGAAGGTGGACGACTCGTGGTCGCCCTTGACCGGCAGCAGCGGGGTGATGCCGGGTTCGAACAGGTACACGCCGGCGTTGATCCACACCGGCAGCAGCGGGCTCTGGGTGAACCCCTCGATCCGGTCCTGGTCGTCGACGTCGACGATGCCCCAGGTGGTGCGGAACTGGGCCAGGGCCAGGGTCGCCAGGCCCCCCTTGTCCCGGTGGTGGGCGGTCATCTCGTCCAGCGGGAACCAGGTGAGGACGTCCCCGTTGAGGGCGAAATACGGTGCGTCCTGCGCGGGCAGTCCCTGGGAGGCGTAGCGCAGGGCGCCGCCCCGGCCGAGGGGTTCGTCCTCGACCAGGAGGGTGATCTCGGGGCCGCCGGTGCGGGAGGCCAGGTACTCGCGCAATACCTCGGCCTTGTATCCGCAGGAGACCACGACGTGTTCGACGCCGTGGCCCGCCAGCCATTCGAGTTGGTAGTCGATGATGGGCCGTCCGGCCACCTCCACCATCGCCTTGGGGCGGGTGTCGGTGTAGGGCCGCAGCCGGGTGGCCTGCCCGCCGGCCAGGATCAGGGCCTGGGTGACGGGCGACGCGGAGGTTGAGGGTGAAGCGGTCATGACCGGACACTAGCAGCACGTGGAAGCCCCTGTCCGGTGCGCCACCGGGGCTTTCGGGAGGGCGTGGTCGGTGGATGCTTTCGTTCGATTCGGCGCTTGCGCCGAGTGACCGGGAGCGGCCGCGAGTCGGAATGATCCGCCGACCACGCCCTAGCTCTGCTGGGTGGCCTCGGCGTAGGCGGAGCGGACGTCGGCGCTGGTGAGGACGGTCAGCTCGGCGGCGGTCGCCGCGTCGCCGACCTCCTGGGAGACCCGCAGGTCCCGCTGGGAGCACGCCTTCTCGAACAGGGAGCGGGCGAAGCGCCCGTTGCCCAGCTCGTCGATCCACCCCTCGGCGCACACGTGGGAGAAGATGCTGCGCAGGTCCTCCACCGCGGTGTCGTCGAACGCGTCGCCGGTGCGGGCGGCCAGCGCCTCGGCGATCGCGGTGAGCTCGTCGGCGCTGTAGGACGGGAAGCGCACCCGGACGTTGAACCGGGAGGCCAGTCCCGAGTTGGAGGCCAGGAACCGCTCCATCTCCGCCGGGTACCCCGCCAGCACCACCGCCAGGCGGGAGCGGTCGTCCTCGGCGCGCTTGAGCAGGGTCTGCACCGCCTCGGCGCCGAAGGCGTCCCCGCCGTTGTACCCCGGGTTGATCAGCGAGTACGCCTCGTCGACGAACAGCACCCCGCCCAGGGCCCGGTCCACCAGCCGGTTGGTCTTGATGGCGGTGGCGCCCAGGTGCTCGCCCACCAGGTCGGCGCGCTGGGCCTCCACCACGTCGGCGCGGGCCAGCATGCCCAGGGCGGCGAAGACCCGGCCCAGGACCCGGGCCACGGTGGTCTTGCCGGTGCCGGGCGGCCCGGTGAAGACGAAGTTCCGCATGGGCGCGTGGTTGAGCAGCCCCTGTTCCTCGCGCAGCCGGGCCACCCGCAGCTGGGCGACCAGCGAGCGGACCTGGGCCTTGACCGGTTCCAGGCCGATCATGGCGTCGAGCTCGGCCAGCGCCTCCTCGATGCCCGGGGCCTCGCCGAACCCGGGCAGGCGCGCGGTCAGCTCGTCGTAGGCGGCGACCACGTCGGCGGAGCGCAGGGTGATGAGGTCCTCGGCCTCGGGCCGGGGCGCGGGCCGGTCGCCCTCCACCCCGGAGGTGACCACCCGGACGTCGCGGGCCTGGGCGGCCTTCTCCACCAGGGATCGGGCGAACCGGCCGTTGCCGAGTTCGTCGACGGCCTCGCGCTGCTCGGTCTGGTCGAGTCTTCGCCGCAGGGTGCGCTCCGCCTCGGGGTCCAGGACGTCGCCGCGCTGGGCGACCAGGGACTCGGCGATGCGGAACAGCTCGTCGGCGGTGTAGCTGGGGAAGGTGATGCGGGTGGAGAAGCGGGAGGCCAGACCCGGGTTGGACGACAGGAAGGCGTCCATCTCCTTCTCGTACCCGGCCAGCACGATGACCAGGTTCTCCCGGTCGTCCTCGGCGCGCTTGAGCAGGGTCTGCACCGCCTCGTTGCCGAACCGGTCGCTCTGCCCGTCACCCTCGTTGACCAGGGAGTACGCCTCGTCGATGAACAGCACCCCGCCCAGGGCGCCGTCGATGAGCTCGTTGGTCTTGATGGCGGTGGCGCCCAGGTACTCGCCCACCAGGTCGGCGCGCTGGGCCTCCACCACACGGGCCGTGGGCAGCAGGCCGAAGGAGTGGAAGATGGTGGCCAGGGTGCGGGCCACGCTGGTCTTGCCGGTGCCGGGCGGGCCGGAGAAGACCAGGTGGCGCAGCGGCCGCTCCACCCGGAACCCGGCGTCGGCGCGCAGCCGGGCCGCCTCGATGGACGCGGCCAGCCCGCGGACCTGCTGTTTGACCGGGTCCAGGCCGATCATCGCCTCCAGCTCGGCCAGGGCCTCGTCGACGGGCACCGGCTCGGCGTCGCCGTCGGCGGCCGCCGCGCGCTTGCGGGTGGGTGCGGGCGGGCGGGCGGTGTCGGCGCGGTCCTGGACGCGTTCGGTGCGGGCGGCGCGGGAGACCGGGCGGGTGTCGGCCTGGGCGCTCTCCCGGGCGGCCTCGGACTCCCGGCGGATCTGCCGGGAGGCGGAGAGCCGCCACAGCAGGCAGGCGCCGGCGGCGGCGTAGAGCGCCCCGATCCCCCAGGAGGAGGGCGGGGCGGGGGCGACCATGCCGACCAGGGCCAGGGAGAAGCCGAAGATGAGGCCCGCGGTCAGGGACAGCACCGCGGTGTGCCAGACCGGGAACTCGCGCACGGCGGTGGCGGCCAGGGAGACCAGCAGCGGCAGCACCGGGACGAACAGGGTGACCGGTTCGCCCGCGAGCGGGAGCTGGAAGAGCGGGAAGGCGACCGCGGTCCAGATCAGGCAGACGACCACGGTGACCAGGGCGTCGGCCGAGCGCATCAGCGCGACGAAGAGGCAGATCACGGCCACGGCGACCGTGAGCACGGGGAGCACGGGCAGCGGGGAGGGCAGCGCGGCGACCGCCACGACGGTGAGCACGACCACCCCGGCGATCAGCCGTCTGACCAGGGGGACCGCCTGGTAGCGGGTGCGCAGGCGGTCCAGCCCGGAGGGTCCGGGGGCCGCGGTACCGGGGCGCGTGTCGCGCGTCATCGGTGCCCCTTCCTGCGTGGGGGTCCGGAGGCGGGCCTCCGGCCGGGGGTCGCTGGCCGGAGGGGCGGTCGAGGGGTCGACGGCCACGCCTTCAGCTTAGTTCGGCGAGGACCTCCGGGGCTTGAAGCACCGGAGGGGAATCACCGTATTGGCCATACCGAGCGTCCGGTGACGCGCATCACCCCACGAAAAAAGGCATTCGGCCGCTCTCGGTCACCGTCCGGGTGAACCATGTGGGGCGTGTCGACGATCACGGTGCAGCTCAAGCTGACGCCGTCGCCCGAGCAGGCGGCGGCGCTGACGGCGACCCTGCGCGCGGTCAACACCCAGGCCAACCACGTGTCGCGGGTGGCCTTCACCACCGGGACCAGACGGAACTTCGCGCTGCGCAAGCGGGTGTACGCCGATGTGCGGGTGGCGGGGATCGGCTCCCAGGCCGCCCAACATCTCATCAAGAAGGTCGCCGACGCCTACACCGCCCTGGCCGCCAACCTCCGCAACGGCAACCACGGCAGGCCCGGGTCCCAGCGCCGACGGGCGGTGGAGTCCAAGCCGGTCGTGTTCCGGCCGGACGCGGCCCAGCCCTACGACGCCCGCAACCTGTCCTTCGCGCTGGATGCCCGCACCGTCTCCCTGTGGAGTCTGGGCGGGCGGTTGAAGGGTGTGCCGTTCACCTGCTCGCCCGAACAGCTCAAGGTACCGGCCGAGCACCGGTGGGGCGAGGCCGACCTGGTGGTCCGGGACGGGATGTGGTTCCTGCTGGTCGGCGTGACCGTGCCCGATGCCCCCGGGTACGAGCCGGACGGGTTCCTGGGTGTGGACCTGGGCATCGCCAACACCGCCACCACCAGCGACGGCCGCATCATGGCCGGGCGCAGGCTGAACCGCTACCGCCGGCGCCAGGCACGGCTGCGGCAGAAGTTGCAGGCCAAGGGCACCAAGAGTGCCAAATGCCTCCCGTGAAGGAATGTCTGGACGGAGGGGTCCACCCGGCAGCCGGTCGGGCGCCACCTCCAAGCCCGGTCTCAGGACCGGGTCAAGTTGACCCTTGCCCCAACCGCACCCGCTTGTCCAGTGCGGGGCGGCGTGTCGCCCCCGGGCGCCGCCGGGCCGGGGCGCTCACAGCAGGGAGATCTGGCCTCCGGGGCCGGGCCGGGGCTTGCGCAGGTGGCTCCAGCGGGGCAGGTCGTCGAGGTAGGACCAGCTCATCCGGTGCTGCGGGGTGGGGCCGTGCTCGGCCAGGTGGGCGCGGTGGACGGGCGAGGGGTACCCGGCGGCCCGCTCGAAGGCGTAGCCGGGGTGCTCCTGGGAGAGTTCGGCCATGTGGGCGTCCCGGCGCACCTTGGCCAGGACCGCGGCGGCGGCGACGCTGATGCAGGTGAGGTCGCCCTTGACCTGGGTGCGGACCCGCCAAGGGCGGCCGATGAAGTCGTGGGAGCCGTCCAGCAGGACGGCGTCGGGGCGGACGGTGAGCCCGGCCAGGGCGCGGTGGGCGGCGCGGCGCAGGGACTCGGTCATGCCGACCTCGTCGATCTCGGCCGCCTCGGCCCAGCCGAAGGCGTGGTCGGCCACCCAGGGCTCCAGCCGGGCGGCCAGGTCGCGGCGGCGGGCGGGGGTGAGGCGCTTGGAGTCGGTCAGGCCCGCGGGCGGCTCGCCCTCGCCGGGGACGGCGGCGCAGACCAGCAGGGGTCCGGCCCAGGCCCCGCGGCCCACCTCGTCCATTCCGGCGACGACCCGCGCCCCGGCGGCGCGGAGCTGCTCCTCCACCTCGTAGGTGGGTGCGGCGGGCGGTGCGGCGGTGGCCTTGGCGGCGGGCTCGGAGATCGACACGCCCCCAGCCTAGAGGGCGGCGGCGGGCTCCGCCGCCGGTTCGCGCAGGGAACGGGACAGGCCCACGGCGACGACAAGTGAGGCCAGGGTGGCCAGGGAGGCGGCTGTGAGGAGTACGGGCTGCCCGACCACGGCCAGGGCCGCGCTGCCGGCGGCGAAGCCGACGTTCTGGGCGGCGAAGGCCCAGGAGAAGTACCCGGCGCGCTGCCCCGGCGGGACGGCGAGGTCGATCATGTGCGAGCGCAGGCCCAGCAGCGCGGCCACCGGGAGCCCGCTCAGCGCGAGGGCCAGGGCGGCCAGGGGCAGGGAGGGGCCCGAGGCCAGCAGCAGGCAGCCCGCGACGAGCAGGGCGGCCGCGCCGAAGGCCCACAGGCCCTCGCGGCGGCCGGGGGTGCGCGCCGCGTCCAGGTAGCCGCCGACGACGCTCGCGGCGGACAGGACGAGGAAGACCGTCCAGGCCAGGCCGACGTCGAGGCCGAGGGAGACGACCAGGGCGGTGGCGCCCACCTCCACGGTGGCGAAATACACGCCGATCATCGCCCCGAAGACGATCCAGGCGACGGCGGCCGTGTTCCAGCGCGGGCGGTGGCCGCCGCGGCGGGCGGTGTCGGCGTCCGGGGCGGGCAGCCCCGCGAAGGGGATCACGGCGACGGCGACCAGGCTCGCCGCCGCCATGGCGGCGATCGGCCCCAGGGGGTGCACGGGCGCGGCGGCCGCGACGGCGAGCGGCGCGAGGAAGATGAGCACGTCCATAAAGGTCACGTCGACGGTGGAGGCGGACCGCCCGGCGCTCTCGGGCACGGTGTACGGCAGCAGGGAGCGCAGCGCCCCGCCGGACCCGGCGAGGGAGGCGCCCGCCAGGGCCGCCCCGAGGTACCAGGTCCACGCGGGCGCCCCGGTCCCGATGGCGACCGTGACCGCGGCCCAGAGCAGGCCGTGGGCGGACATCTGCGCGGTGAGCACCCGGGCGGCCGGGAGGCCGCCGACGATCCGGGCGGCGAGGGGGGTGGCCGCCAGTGTTCCGGCCACGTGGCAGGTGGTCATCAGGGCGCCGGTGTCGATGCGTCCCGTGAGCAGGAGCGCGGTGGTGGTCGTGGCGACGGCGACCATGAGGGCCGGGGCCCGGCACAGGGCGGCGACGAGGGAGTAGGACCAGAAGCGGCGGGAGGTGAGGGTCTGCCGGAGGGGTGAGGTCATGGAGAAGACAGTAACGCATGACTACGACATTTTTGCGTTACATGGGAGAATGGGCGGATGACCGCGGACCACTCCCCCGAAGACCTGCTCCGGATGACCCTCTCCCTCGTCGCCACCCGCCCAGTCGAGGGCGCCTGGCCGGAGGAGCTGTTCTCCCTGGAGCGCCTCGCCGGCGCCGTCCCCGGGGCGGAGAACGCCACGGCGGACGACCTCGCCGACGTGCGCGCCCTGCGCGACCGGCTGACCCCGCTCGTCCTGTCACCCGATCCGGACACGGCCCCGGCCGCGCTGTCCGGCCTGGCCAGGGAGTTCGGCCTGAGCCCGGCGGTGGACTCCGTCGGCGGCCCGGTCCGCCACGCGAGCCCCGACCCGCGCCTGGTCGCCCGCGTCGCCGAGCTGCTCGTCCCCGGCGTCATGGGCGCCTGGGCGGCCGGGCTGCTGCCCCGCGTGCACACCTGCGGCGCGGACGACTGCGACACCCCGTTCCTGGACACCTCGCACCGGGCGAACCGGCACTACTGCTCCCCGCGCTGCTCCACCCGGATGCGGGTGCGCCGCCACCGCGAGCGGCCGTCGGGGACGGGCGCCGCGTCCGTCTGACACCGGGGCCGGACGGCCCCGCGGCGGGCGCGGGTCGGCCGCCGGTCGGCCGAACGCCGGGAAAGGGCGGCCCGGGACGGGTCTTTGCACGACTCGCCGTTTATTACAACGCGTCATGGCTCATGACTTTCGGTAGTTTCCGCTTGTCAGGATCGCGCACAGGTGTGACCCGGAGGAATGGACATGCAGCGCCCCACCCCGCACCCCCGGAGCCGCAGGCCAGGCCCCCGATCGCGGGTCCGCCTGCGCCGCCGCGGCCTGTACGACATCGGGGCCGCGCTGACCCGGATCGGCGTCGGCTGGGTGTTCGCCGACCACGGCCTGGCCCTGCGCGGCCAGGAGGCGCGGCTGGCCGCCCACCTGGCCGAGTCCGGAACGCCGCTGCCCGCCCTGGCGGTCCACCTCCTGCCCGCCCTCGTCGTCGCCACCTCGCTGTCCTTCGCCGTGGGCCTGCTCACATGGCTCGCCGGCCCCCTGCTCGCCCTCTGCGCGGTACTGGGCACCCTCTCCCCGGCCGCCCCCGGACTCTCACCGTTCGACTCCTGGCCGGTGACGGTGCTGGTCACGGCGGTGTGCCTGCTCATGGCGGTCAACGGCGGACGGTGGTCCTGGGACCACCTCGTCCTGGCTCCCGAATCCGCCGAGCGACCCGAACGCCGCAGGTCAACCCGTCCCCGTCCGGACCGGACAGAGGGGAAACCTCCCGCTATTTCCACGCGTCGACCCGAACACGCTCCGCCACTGCTCTATCCTGTGGGACAGGCCGCTGTACGTCGGCCGTATCAACTGTGACGCGGCCCGTTGCGGCTCCTCCTTTTCTCGCCTTCCCGGGACCGCGTCCGTCACCAGCATGGATTCGGTGGGGGGAACACCATGTCCGCCGTAGGTTCCGGCCCGACCCCTGACGGGTCCGTGGCCAAACTGATCGAGATCGCCGACAAGCCCACCCTGGGCCGGCGGCTCATCAGCTGGGCCTCGCGGCCCCCGGGGCGGCTCTACATCCCCGCCTGCACGGTGGTCGCCCTGGTCATCCTCTTCGAGGACAGCGTCCCCTCCGGTCACCTCCCCTCGTTCGTCGTGGGTCTGGCCGGAGGTCTGCTGCTGGCCGGGATGGGCGCGCTGCGCCTGGGCATCGCGCTGGCCGTCGCCCGCCCGATGATCCGCCACTACTGGCTGCGCTGGATCTCCGCCCCGCTGATCGCCGCCCTGGCCATCGGTATCTCCGCGGCCGACGTGCCGCTGAGCGCCCGGGTACAGGCCTCCTCCGAGGACCTGTTGGCCCTGGCCGACCGGGCCGACGAGTCGTCCGCCATCCCCCTCAACGGGGAACGGGCCGGGCTGTACTCGCTGCGCAGCCTCAGCGTGGCCGACGGGGTGCTCCACTACGAGGTGGAGGGCGCCGGCCTGGTGGGCCGCGCCGGGCTGGCGCACAGCGACGAGGCGCTCCCCGAGGGCGTGTTCGTCAGCGGGCAGGGCACGCGCATCTACGAGCACGTCACCGACGACTGGTACGTGTGGGTGGAGCACTAGGGGCGACAGAGCAGAACGCAGAGGGCCGGGACCGCGCGAGCGCCCCGGCCCTCTGCGTTCTGCCGCTCCCCTCCCCCGCGCCCCGGCCCTTTGCCATGGCTTGTGCTTCTCCAACACGGCTCTCACCTTGGTCGTGTAGACAGGGAAGCGCCCGGGAGGGGTCCCCCTGACCCCGGCCCGACGGCAGACCCTTCAGGAGAGGATTCATGCGCGAATTCACGCTCACCCTTCACCTGCGCATCCACGACTCGATCACCGCGCTGCGCCGGGCCCACGCCCGGGGCGACGACGACCTGGCCGTCAGCCAGGCCGGGGAGATCGAGGACCTGCTGGAACTGGCCGCCCGCAACGGCATCGACCTCGGCGCGGGCTACGCCGGCCTCTCCCCCCGAGGCTGACCCGGGACACGGCAGGGCCCCGCGACCACGACGGTCGCGGGGCCCTGTCCGCGTTCACGGCAATGCGGACGGGTCAGCGGCGGCGGCCGCCGCCGAACCCCTCCCCGTTCTCGAACTGGACCCGCATCGCGGTCTCCTGCTGGTCCTGGTACTCGTCCACCAGCTGCTGCTGGCGGGCCGCGGCCGCGGCGACCGCACCGCGCGCCGACTCCAGGCCCTCGACGGCCTTGGCCGACGCGCCCGGGGTCCGCGAACCGTTCAGCACCTGCGGCAGCAGCTGCGCGGTGAGCAGCGTCGACAGCGCCGAGGAGTCACCCGACCCGGCCTCGGTCTGCACCACGACCGGGCGCGGAGCGCGCTCGGCCAGCGTCGCGCCCACGTCCAGGCGGCGGCGGGCCAGCTCGTACTCCAGCACCGCACGGTTGTCCCGGTAGGCGGTGGCCAGGTGCCGCTGGGCCTTGGCCTCGTTCTCGGCGGCGACCAGGTCGGACCGGCCGCGCGTCTCGATCTCGTAGCGCACCCGCTGCGCCTCGGTCTCCTGCTCCTGGAGCATCTGCGCGACGTCCTTGCGGGCCTTGTTCAGGGACGCGTTGACCTCGACGATCTTGGCGTCCCGGACCTTCTTGGACCGCTCGATGTCCATCAGCAGGGTGTCGATGCGGCGCTTGCGGGTCAGCTCCCACTCCTGCTCGTAGGCCACCAGCTCCTTGGACACCCGCTCCCGGGTGGCCAGGTGCTGCTGGTACTGGTTGGGCAGCTGCACATCGGGGATGTTGCAGCCGGTGATGACCACGCCGTACTTCTCCAGCTGCTGGTTGAGCAGGTTGCGCATGTCCTCGACGTTGGACCCGCGCAGGTCGTAGGCGGACTCGGTGCGCACCAGGCGGCTGCGCTGGCGGATGGCGTCCTGCACCGCGCTGGACAGCACCAGGTCGAAGTTGCTGGCGCCGATGGTCAGCACGAACCGCTGCGGGTCGTGGATGCGGAACTTCAGGAAGAACTCGATCGACTTCAGCGGCACGTTCTCACGGGTCGGGCAGGCCACCACCGGCGCCGTGTACGGGATCTCCGTGCTGGTGTCCACCACGTAGTCCACGCGCTTCCACGGGTGCCACAGGTAGTGGCGGCCCGGGGCGATGACCTTCTGCACCTTGCCGTACTTGGTGAGGATGCCCTGGGTGCCGTGCTCGATCTCGATGATCGAACCGCGCCACCACCACAGCACCGCCACCACGATGGAGATGACGCCGACGAACAGGGCGGGCAGCGCCAGCGCCGCGTTGATCGGGGACAACAGCACGCCCTCGATCGCCACGTTGATGGACATCATCAGGCCCGAGGTGAGGGCGAACAGCCCGATCCACACCAGGACCATCCACCGCAGGCCGCGGTTGTCCTTGGGGATGACCACGGGCACCACGGCGCCCTGGTCGCCGCCGCGCAGCAGCCCGGCGAGATCGCCCCACGAGGAGAGGGACTCCTTGATGCTGGAGCCGCTCCTGACATTGACCGGCTGGCTCATCTAGCGGCCTCCCTCGAACGTGCCGGGCCCCTGGGACCACGGCGGCAGCGGCGGGTCCTGCGGCCCGGTGTACGGCTGACCCGCCGGCGGCGGGGCGTCGAAGCCCGGTCCCCGGGACTCCGGCTCGGCCTCGCGGGCCTCGGACAGGCGCTCGTCGATGGCCTCGTCGGACACCGACTGGCGGATCTCCTCGACCAGGTCCTCGCCCGGGGCCTCGGTCGCGGCGGCCTGCTTCGGCTTGGTGTCGTCCTCGCGCAGCAGGACGTCGATCTCGTCCTGGCGCTCGGCGATCCGGGTGTTGATCTCGCCCAGGCGGGCGCGGATCTCCTCCATGTCCTCCTGGGAGAACAGGGCGGCGTCGGACTGGCCGATGATCTCCTGCGCGATGCGCAGGTAGTCGACGCTGGCCGCGTCGCCCGAACCGATCCGCAGCACCTGCGGCAGGCTGTCGGCGACGTCCGACAGCTTCTCCAGCAGGGACTCGCGGAACCGGTAGTTGAGGATCTCCGGGGCCTCGGCCGCGCTGACCGCGCGGATGTCCAGGGCCTGGGCCTGGAGCAGGGCCGCGTTCGCGTTGGCCTCGGACTCGGCCTCCACGAACCGCTGGCGGGCCAGCGCGCGGGCGCGGTTGGTCTCCCGCTCCAGGGCGGTGTCCATCTGCGCCTGGTACTGGGCGATGTCGGCCTGGATCGCCGACAGCGTCTCGTTGAGGGTGGCCAGCTCCTTGTTCAGGTCACCCTCGTTCTGCTCCTTGCGCAGCTGCAGCTCGTACTCGAACGTGTAGGCGTCCTTGGCGACCCGCACCATCTCCGGCGCCGCCAGGTCCATCCGGTACTCCTGGCTGGAGGGCTCGGCGTGGGTGATGTTGGCGCTGGTCAGCACCACGATGTCGCTGAACTGGCGGTTGAGCTGGGCCAGCAGCCCCTGGGTGCTCTCACCGACCAGGTCGTAGATCGCCGAGGCCTCCTGCTCGTAGATGAGGCTGCGGGTGGTCTCGCTGATCGCGTTGTTGAGCTTCTCCTGGAAGCCCTGCACGCCGCCCAGGGTGTAGACGAACCCCTCCGGGTTCTTGATCTGGAACTGGACGAACAGGTCCACCGAGGCCTGCACGCCGCTCTTGGTGGGGGCCGAGCGGATGGGGGCGTTGAACGGGTACTCGCGCACCACGTTCACGATGTAGGACACCCGCTTCCACGGGTTGAACAGGGTCACCAGGCCCGGCGGGTAGATGCGCTCCATCCGGCCGAAGTGGGTGACGATGGCGACGCAGCCCTCCGGCACCATGACCATGCCCTGGCGCCACCACATGAAGGCGGTGATGGCGATGGTGATGATCCAGTAGTGGATGCCGAAGAACGGGTTGAGCAGCGCGTTGCCGCCCGCCAGCGAATACGGCAGGAGGACGACGAGGGCGCCGAACAGGCCCAGCGCGATGAGCGCGACGGCCGGGAGCATGGTGATGAACGTACGGCCCCGGGGGATGACCATCGGACAGACCACGTGCACGGGCCCGTTGGGGCCGCGCTCGTAGCTGCTGCGGTTGATGGCCTCGCCCGCGTTGTTGAGCGAGGCGGTCTTCTGCTCGATCCGCGTGCCCACGGAACCGCCCTGGTCACGGGCGGCGACGAAGTCGCGCGGGTCGAGTCCACCACCTTCGGTGACCTGCCGGGAGGTCTGTTGCAGGGCGTCGGTCACGGCCTGCCGCGGGTCGCCTCCCTGGGCGACCGCTGCGGCCGCGCCGCGCACCGTCTGCGCGAACGACATGGGCGGGAACTCCTAGGTTCGGAAGATGTGATGGGAACTATCCGCTTCGACGCCGCGTATCGGGGGCCGGTTCCAGGTCGACGGCGGTTTCCCGAGGGTGGGCGCTATAGCGGATGGTTTCGACCTTCGCATATGTCATGCCCGGAACCCAGGGGTGCGCCCCGAGCGTGGCCGTACGGTGATCCCTGAGCGTGGAAAGCGTGCCGGATGGCAGCCCCGCGACACGGGCGATAACGTCGTTTGCGCACGTACCGACCCCGAACACGAGGAGTTCCCATGGCCTCCGTACCGAGCGCCGTCCTGACCACCGCCGGGCTCATCGGCGGTTACACGGTGGCGCGGGCCACCGGGAACCGGCCGCTGGGCGGCGCCGTCCTGGCCGGGTTCGGCGCGGCGGCGTTCGAGACCTGGCGCCGCGGGCCGGGGCTGGGCACCGCGGTCGCGCTCACCGGCGTGTACGTGGCGGCGTTCGGGCTGTCCCACCCGCTGGCCAAGAAGATCGGCTCCTGGCCGGCCGTGCTCGGCGTGACCGCCGCCACCGCCGCCGTCGCGGTCGCCGCCGAACGCGACTGACCCCGGGGCCGGGGGCGCGGGTGGGCGGCGCGGCCGTCAGCGGCCGTGGATGTAGGCCTCCAGTTGGGCGCGGTCGTACTCCAGGCCCCGCACCCGGCTCTTGACGACGTCGCCGATGCTGACGATGCCCGCCAGCCGGCCCTCCTCCACCACCGGGACGTGCCGGAACCGGCGGCGGGTCATGGTCTCCCCGATGTCCTCGACGGTGTCGCGCGGCGTGCAGGTGACCACGTCCGCGGTCATGATCGAGGAGACCGGCGCCGCCAGCAGGTCGGCGCCCTGCCGCTCCAGGCCGCGCACCACGTCGCGTTCGGAGGCGATGCCCAGCAGGTGGTCGCCGTCGGCCACGACGACGGCGCCGATGTTGTGCCGCGCGAGCTCGGTGAGCAGCAGCGCGACGGTGGCGTCGGGCGGGACGCGCACGACGTCGGGTCCCTTCGTCCGGAGGATCGCGGCGATCAGCATGGGGTCCACCTTCCCGCGGGCGTGTCGCTGTTGAAGGGCTACCCGCCCTCCCCGCGCCCCAACCACCGCCCCGCTCAGAGGAGCAGGGCGCGCAACCGATCGTCGTCGTTCGACTCGATCAGCCGGACCAGGGCCCGGTTGCCGTGGTGACCAAGAGCGTCGCGGAGACGGTCCCGCCAGTCCTCGGCGTACTCGCGCAGGGCGTCGACCATCTCGGCGGTGGCCTCTTCCAGCGTGGCACCGTCGGCCGCGACCGGCACCCCGGGAATGAACACCGAGAATCCGCCGCCCTCGGCCACCGTCTCGGCCCGCCACGGTGTGACCGCGGTCGGGTGGTGGGCCGTGCCCATGAAGACCTCCCCTGATACGTACTTCGCGTGCTGAGAACTTCAGACGTGGACGACGGCCACACGTTCGTGCTTGGGGCGGTCGGGTTCCTCGACCAGGCGGTGCATATCGTCGAGGTCGCTGGTCAGCAGGAGCACGGGGCGTTCCTGGCGGAGCGCGGTCTGGGCGACGACCGCGTCGATCGCGCAGCGGTGGCCCGACAGGCCAGCCCGGCCGAGGAGTTCACCAGAGGCGCGGGCGATCTCCGGCGACACGGGGACCACAGTGATGCGGGCCAGGACCCGATGCACTTCGGCGTCGCGAGGGCCGCCCCGCAGGACCTCGGTGAGAGTGATGGCGCTGATCAGGACATGAGCACCACGTGCTCGCGCCGCCTTGACGATCGAAAGAACCTCTTCCTTGCCGACAGAGAGTTTTGACACCCCTTCGCTATCAAGAACGAGCGCTCCACCACGCGTCACTCGACGTCCGGCCACAATGCCTCCGCCTTCGCCAGCGCCTCATCGCTCACAGGGCCATACTCGGCTTCGAGCAACTCCACGAGTTCGGTCAAAAGATCCGCTTCTAGACGGCTGGCCACTGCTTCCGTCACGTAGCGGCTGAACTCTCCACGACCAGCACGACGCTGGATGGCAGCTGCCAGTTCTTCAGGCATTGAGACACTGACCTTGCGAGCTCTGCCGCCTCGGCCCTCAAAACTAGAGTCGTCTACGTCCGCCCCCTCGATAGCCGCGAGCCTCGCACTCAGAGCGAGAACACGGTCGATGTCGGCGGTGGAGAGGTGCACATCCCTGGCTGGCACCAAGTCCACGGAGACACCTTCGTCGGTGTTTCTGGGTTCCATGAGTTCAACCTTCATAGGTGCGATGCTACCGGTGGTGGCAACATCATGCCCGGTGTTCCGCCGAATACACCGTGACGGGATCAGACGGACCAGAGGGCGCCGCGGCGGTGGTGGCCCGGGGGCCACAGGACGTCCTCGGCGGCGTCGGGGGACAGTCCGCCGTCGGCGGTGACCGCGCGGCGGGCGAGGTCGGCGGCCCGGCGGGCGCGGCGGCGCTCGCGGCGTTCGGCGACCGCCGCCTCCGGGCCCGGGGAGCCGAAGAGCACGCGGGCGAGTTCGTGCACCCGCACCCGGCGGACCACCCGCTCGGGCGGGCGGCCGCGGCCGTACCGCAGGCCGACCAGCGGCCTGCCCTCCCGGTGGGCCTTCACGTGGTGGGCGGTGCGTGTCATGGGTGCTCCCTCCGCTCAGCGCGAGCGTAGCGGAGGGAGCACCCTCGGTTCAGCTGCAACCGCTGGTGGAACCGCATCCCTCACAGGCGTAGCAGCTGCCCGCCGGGCGCATCTTGGTCCCGCAGGTGACGCACAGCGGGGCGTCGGCGACGAACCCCTGCGTGCGCTCGACCACCTCCGCGGTGGAGTGCGCCTCGGCCGGCCGCGCGGCCGGCGGCTCCGGCGCGGCGGTGGGCGCCGACTGGGCGTAGGACTCCACCTGCGCGGCGACCTGCGCCGGGTCCTCCCCCGCCAGCTGTGCCTGCCGCTCGGCCGCCGAGTACACCCCCAGGGCCGCCCGCTCCTCGTAGGGCAGGTGGTCCAGCGCCAGGCGGCGGAAGATGTAGTCCATCACCGACTGCGCCATCCGGATGTCGGGGTCGTCGGTCATCCCGGCCGGGTCGAACCGCATGTTGGTGAACTTCTCCACGTACGTCTCCAGCGGCACCCCGTATTGCAGGGCGATGGAGATCGCGATGGAGAACGCGTCCATGACCCCGGCCAGGGTGGACCCCTGCTTGCCGAGCTTCATGAACACCTCGCCCAGCCCGTCGTCGGGGTAGGAGCCCGCGGTGATGTACCCCTCGGCGCCGCCCACCGAGAACGACGTGGTCTCGCTGGGGCGCTTCTTGGGCAGCCGCCGCCGCACCGGCCGCGGCGGCGCCTGCGCCTCCTGCGGCTCGGTCCTGGCAGTGGACAGCGGCTGGCCGACCTTGCAGTTGTCCCGGT
The DNA here is from genome assembly GCF_045446735.1 of Nocardiopsis protaetiae. NCBI lineage: Bacteria > Bacillati > Actinomycetota > Actinomycetes > Streptosporangiales > Nocardiopsidaceae > Nocardiopsis > Nocardiopsis protaetiae. The sequence continues at coordinate 6,944 of NZ_JBJJBV010000124.1, read as the reverse complement.
AGACGGCGAGCGCCTTCAGGCCCAGCTTCCAGCCCTGGAAGTAGATGTGCTCGAAGTCCTCGACGGCGGCCTCCTCCGGCACGTTCACCGTCTTGGAGATCGCCCCGGACAGGAACGGCTGCACCGAGGCCATCATGCGCACGTGGCCCATCGGCTCGATGAACCGGCGGCCCATGGCGCAGTCGAACACCTCGTAGTGCTCCTCGCGCAGCCCGGGCGCGTCGACCACGTGCCCGTGCTCGGCGATGTACTCGACGATCGCCTCGATCTGCTCCTGCTGGTATCCGAGGTGGCCCAGGGCCCGCGACACCGACCGGTTGACGATCTGCATGGACCCGCCGCCGACCAGCTTCTTGAACTTCACCAGCGAGAAGTCCGGCTCGATCCCCGTCGTGTCGCAATCCATCATGAACCCGATGGTGTTGTGGCTGACGAGCCCGTTGGCCACGTAGGTGACGTTGTCGGGGACCGAGAGGTCGTAGGTGGGCTGCACTCCCCCGTCCTCGTTGGCCGCCACCCGCTCGAAGAGGTATCCGAGGGCGTGGCCGAGACGGGCGTCCGGGGTCTCGGCGTGGATCAGCGAGGCGATGCGCCGGGGCACGCCCGCGTACTTGCGCAGCGCCTGCAGGACGTCACCGCGGAGCGGGTGTCCCAGCGGCACCAGGTCCTCCCAGATCGTGCGCGGCAGGACGATCCGGTCCCGCTTGGGCGCGCGGTCCGGTTCCAGGTCCACCACGAGCCGGTTCTTGCGATCGCCCATGAAACCGACGATCTCGTCGAAGCGCAGCGCGTGGTCGAGGTTGCGCAGTCGGACGACGTGCAGGTCCCCGCCCAGGCCGCTGCGGGTCGTCCGGGTGGTGGTCGCCATGCCCAGGGCCAGCAGCAGGGTGCGTACCTCCCCGGCGAAGGAGTCGTGCGCGGTGGACAGACTCGGCACCCCTTCGAGCACCGTGCCGTCGGCCTCGAAGAGACCGCGCAGGAAGGCCGCGTACACGGCGGGGTCGTTGGCCTCCAGGACCGCCGAGGGCACCCGCGGCGTCCACCCCTTGCCGGTGTGGTCCTGTCCGGGCAACCCCTTGGCGAACCCGGCCGCCTTCCACCACCGGGCCAGCCGGACCGAGGAGAACAGGACCTCCCGGTATCCCTGCCTGCGCGTCACCTTGGGGGCCAGCCCGAAGCAGCCCTTGGCCAGGACGGCCAGGCGCTCGACGACGTCCTCGTCGGTGTCGGCGACGCAGAGCCGGATCCCCTCCGCGTGCAGGCTGCCGTCGCCCATGAAGTAGCCGACGAGCTCGGTCAGCTCCTCATCGACCGTGTCGGGGACGGTGACCCCCCGGTCGCCCGTGTAGTACGCCTGGTCCAGGACCGGCAGCGTCACATTCCGCGGGGCGCCGACGAGGGTGCCCATCTGCAGCGGGACGAGGTCGCCCTCGGAGATGTCGGCGAAGCGCCTCCACCTCCAGGCCCCGTCCGTGTCCACCACCTTGATCCGGTGGGTGTGCGTCCCCTGGAGCCGGTAGCCGCCCTCGGTGACGATGCGCCTTGTGGGCGCCTCGCCGTTGACGTAGAACTTCGTGGCCTGCCGCGGGCCCTCGTCCGTGGAGACGGTGGCGGACAGGTCCTGCCAGCGGGGGCCGTACACGTCGCCCAGCTCGGTCAGCCGGGTCAGCCCCCGGTCTGTGGTGACCAGGGTGTCCCCGGTCAGGCATCCGGTGGGAGCGAGGAGGCTCGCCTGGGCGTTGCGCCAGCCGTGGCGTTCGCCGGTCTCCAGGCAGTCGGCCCAGGCGCGGGTGGCGGCGGCGTGGATCGGCTCCTCCAGGGTGCCGACGGTGCGCAGGGCGTCGTTGGCGGCGGCGTGCTTGCGCATGACCCGGGTGTGGGACGCCTCGTTGCGCCGGTAGCCCTCGTAGGGGCCCACCACGCCGGCCAGCTCGGCGCTGCGCCGGTAGGCGACGCCGGTCATCAGCGAGGTGATCGCGGCGGCGACGGCGCGCCCGCCCTCGGAGTCGTAGGCGTGGCCGGTGGCCATGAGCAGGGCGCCGAGGTTGGCGTAGCCGATGCCGAGCTGGCGGTAGGCGCGGGTGATCTCGGCGATCTTCTCGGTCGGGAAGTCGGCGAACGTCACGGAGATGTCCATCGCGGTGATGACCAGCTCCGTCAGCCGGGTGAACCCCTCCACGTCGAACGTGCCGTCCTCGCGCAGGAACGCGAGCAGGTTGATCGACGCCAGGTTGCAGGACGAGTCGTCCAGGTGGAGGTACTCGGAACACGGGTTACTTGCACTGATACGTCCGGATTCGGGAGTGGTGTGCCAGTCCTGGATAGTGCCGTCGTACTGGACGCCCGGGTCGGCGCACTCCCAGGCGGCCTCGGCCATGCGGCGGAACAGGGCCTTGGCGTCGACCTCGTCGACGACCTCGCCGGAGGTGCGGGCGACCAGGCCGAAGCGCTCGCCGTTCTCGACGGCGCGCATGAACGCGTCGGAGACCCGCACCGAGTTGTTGGCGTTCTGGTACTGGACGCTGGCCATGTCGGCGCCGCCCAGGTCCATGTCGAACCCGGCGTCGCGCAGCGCCCGGATCTTGTGCTCCTCATGCGCCTTGGTGTCGATGAACTCGCCGATGTCGGGGTGGTCGACGTCGAGCACGACCATCTTGGCGGCCCGCCGGGTGGCCCCGCCGGACTTGATGGTGCCCGCGGAGGCGTCGGCGCCGCGCATGAACGACACCGGCCCCGAGGCGCTCCCGCCGGAGGAGAGCAGTTCCTTGCTGGAGCGGATCCGGGAGAGGTTGATCCCCGACCCTGAGCCGCCCTTGAAGATGATCCCCTCCTCCTTGTACCAGTCGAGGATCGACTCCATCGTGTCGTCGACCGACAGGATGAAACACGCCGAGACCTGCTGGGAGGCCGGGGTGCCGACGTTGAACCAGACGGGGGAGTTGAAGCTGAAGAACTGGTGGGAGAGCGCGTACTTGAGTTCGTGGTCGAAGACCTCGGCGTCGGCCTCGGTGGCGAAATAGCCGTGTTCGCGGCCGGTGCGGGTGTAGACGCCGACGACCCGGTCGATGAGCTGTTTGAGGCTCCACTCGCGCTGCGGGGTGCCGAGGGCGCCCCGGAAGTATTTCCCGGTGACGATCTGTGTGGCGTTCATCGACCAGGTCACGGGGAACTCGACCCCGCGCTGTTCGAAGTTCACCGTTCCGTCGCGCCAGTTCGTCATGACGACGTCCCGGCGCTCCCATTCCAGGGTGTCGTAGGGGTGGACGCCCTCGGTGGTGAAGATCCGCGGGATCTTCAGCCCCTTGCGCCTCCCCTTGCCCTTGCGTCCCGTCGATCCGCTGGTGGTTTCCGTCATGGCGGAGTCCCCCGAAGGTTGGGCGCGGGCGCGGCCCGCGCGCGGAGCCGTTGCGCGGGGGCGTTCCCTCGGCGCCCCCGGGGAGCGGCGTGTCAGGCCTTGGTGTCGGCCTCTTCCCTGGCCCGGGCCTCGGCCTCGCGGTCGCTGCGCAGGCTGGCGATCTCGGCCTCGAAGTCGGCGAGGCTCTCGAAACCGCGGTAGACACTGGCGAAGTGCAGGTAGGCGACCTCGTCGAGGTCGCGCATGGGTCCCAGGATGGCCAGACCGATCTCGTGGGCCGGGACCTCCGCGACGCCGCGGCCGCGGATCTCCTCTTCGACCTGCTGGCCGAGCTTGGCCAGCGCGTCCTCGGAGACCGGGCGGCCCTGGCAGGCGCGGCGGACGCCGGCGATGATCTTGGTCCGACTGAAGGGCTCGGTGACGCCGGAGCGCTTGGCGACCATCAGCAGGACGGTCTCCTGTGTGGTGAACCGGCGTTCGCAGGCCGGGCAGGAGCGGCGGCGGCGGATGGCCGCGCCGTCGTCGGTGGACCTGCTGTCGATCACCCGGGTGTCCGGATGGCGACAGAACGGGCAGTGCATCGCGGTTCACCTGCTTCCCTCGCCGAACTGACAACCCTGGGTCTACTTAACCACAACTCCTAGGTCGATGCTTCAAACACCGACACCAGATGTTGTGGTCGAACCTAGTCGGAGGGTCGGACGAACCGCAACTTTCACGCGCCCCGCGTGTCACACCCGCGCGCGCCGCCCAGGATATCGCCGCGAATCGCCTTCCACGGCGCGGCTCCGGGTTTTCGGTCGGCCCCTTGCACGGTGCGGATCCGCCCCGCATCCCCCGTTCTCGAACCCGGCGGCACATCTTCCGCCATTTCGGGGGCGACGCGACGTGAACACGTGTACACACGTAAGTGAGGCTGGAAAATCGCCGTGGGAAAACTCCTCCGGCAATTGTCCACAGGCCTCGAACGCTTGTTTGATATCACCGTGCGCAACGACTAACGTTGGCCTTGATTTCACGCCGGTTTCGCCATCACCGGGACTCAGGGTCCGGAGCGGTCGCAGAGCCGGTGGTGGCCAGTCGTGCGAACAGGCCCTGACCGAACCGATGCCGAGGAGGCCGGCCGTGCCGGAGGAGAATCCCGGACCCCTGGATTCCGGAACCACCACCGTTCTCTCGCCCGTGGGCGACGCGGGTGCGCCAGAGGAGCCGCCCAAGCTCACCGCCCGCCAGCAGAGCGTGCTGAACTGCATTCAGCGGTACCTGCGCGAGCGCGGCTACCCGCCGTCGATAAGGGAGATCGGCGAGTCGGTCGGCCTGTCCAGCCCCTCCAGCGTCGCGCACCAGCTCAAGGTGCTCCAGCGCAAGGGCTACCTGTACCGCGACCAGAACCGGCCGCGGGCCGTGGAGCTGCGCCAGCCGGGCCGCCCCGGGGTGCGCGCGCTGGTCCCCGCCGAGGAGCTGGACCCGGCGCACGCCACCCGGGTGCCGCTGGTGGGCCGGATCGCGGCGGGCGGTCCCATCCTGGCCGAGGAGTCGGTGGAGGACGTGCTGGCGCTGCCGCGGCAGCTGGTCGGCGAGGGCGCGCTGTTCATGCTCACCGTGGTCGGCGACTCGATGACCGACGCCGCCATCACCGACGGCGACATGGTGGTGGTCCGCCAGCAGCCCGACGCCGAGAACGGCGACATCGTCGCGGCGCTGCTGGACGAGGAGGCCACGGTCAAGGTGCTGCGCCGCGCCGAGGACGGGCACGTGTGGCTGATGCCGCGCAACGACGCCTACGAGCCGATCAACGGCGACGCGGCCACCATCCTGGGCAAGGTCGTCGCCGTGATGCGCCGCGTCTGAGCCGACGGCGGGTCGCACCCGTGCGGACACACGGGTGCACCCGGTACGGCCCACGGCCCCACCGGCGCCGCACCGTTCCGCCTCGGGCCCGCACCTCTGCCCCGGGCTCGCGCCGCATTCCCCGCTCGCACCGCATTCCCCGGACTCGGACCCGGGCCGACCGGTCTCCGGCCCCCGGGCCTTCGGCGTCGCCGCGGACACCCCGGGCGCCCCGGCCGCCTAGGCTATGGGGGTGTTCGCTCTCCTCTTCTCCCCGCGTGTCCGCGGGCGCGCGGCGGTCGCCGCGGCCGCGGCGCTGCTGCTGACCTCCGCCTGCGCTCCGGCCGAGGAGGAGTCCGCTCCCCCGCCCGGGGTGGCCGGGCCCGAGCGGGAGCTGAGCTTCACCGTGGACGGGGTGGAGGTGTTCGCCACCCTCACCCTGCCCGAGGACACGTCCGGCCCGGTGCCGGGCGCGCTGATCGTCTCGGGCAGCGGCCCCACCGACCGCGACGGCAACAGCGCCATGCGCCCGGACGCGAACACCAACCTCAACCTGGCGCGCGTCCTGGCCAAGGCCGGGGTGGCCTCGCTGCGCTACGACAAGTTCGGCAGCGGCGAGACCGGCCTGGGCGACCTCGACCCGGACGAGCCGGTGGACCCGGACGTGTTCGACGCCCAGCTGGTCGCGGCCTACGAGGCGATGGCCGGGCAGCGCGAGGTGGACCCGGCCCGTACCGCGGTGGTGGGGCACAGCGAGGGGTCCCTGTACGCGCTGCGCGCCCACACGCTGGTGGACGCCTCCCCCGCGCTGGTGCTGGCCGCACCGGTGGGCGAGCGCTACCTGGACGTGCTGGACCGCCAGCTCACCGAGCAGGTGCGCGCGGCCGAGGCGACGGGGCAGATCCCCGAGACGCAGGCGGTGACCCTGCTCTCCGACGCCCGCGCCGCACGGGCCGCCCTGCGCGGCGGCCGACAGGTCCCCGACGACCTCACCGACATGGTGGGCGTCCTGTACTCGCCGCAGAACGCCGCGTTCCTGGCCCGGATGGACGCGCTGGACCCGGTGGAGCTGGCCGCCGGCCTGCCCGCGGACACCCCGGTGCTGGTGCTGTGGGGCGAGGCCGACGCGCAGGTCACCCGCGAGGACGTGGACCGGCTGATGACCGGCCTGCCCGAGGCCGTACGGGTGGACGTGCCCGAGGCCGACCACATCCTCCGTGTCTACGAGGACGAGCCGGGGGCGACGGTGCTGGACGCCGAGCGTCCCTTCGCCCCGCAGGTCGCCCCGGCCCTGGCGGAGTTCGTCGACACCGCCTGGTGACCGGCGCCGTCACCGGCGCCAGCACCGGCGCCGGCGCGGGTCAGTCCTCCTCGACGACGATCTCCTCGGGGAGGGCGGCCACGGTGGCGCGGGCGATCTCCTCCGCGCCGGAGGTGAGGCGCTCGTCGTCGGCGGGCTCGCGGCCGTCGTACCCGGCGGCGGCCGAGTAGCAGGTCTCCAAGTAGAGGTTGGACTCCAGCACGGCCACGCAGGCGGTGGTGAACCCGGACTCGTCGAGCCAGGCCACGGCCTGCTCCCCCAGGTCGTCGACCGGGGACGTGTTGTGCGAGCCGGTGGTCTCGGCGAAGCTCTCCCGCGCGGTGACCACCCCGCCCGGGTTGGGTGCGGCCACCATGACGAGGGTGGCGGTGGCGGGGACCGCGTCGCCGTCGCCGCTGGGCGTGGCCCAGCGGCACTGCCGACCCTGGCCGAAGGGGT
>NZ_JBJJBV010000123.1:0-18579 GCF_045446735.1 Nocardiopsis protaetiae | reverse complement strand
AGATGGACAGAGCGGCCAGAGGGGCGGGGCCTTCGCCGAAAGCAGAGGGCAAATCGTTTCCGGGGAAACTCCCTAACGGCTACACAGCGGTGTTTCTTTCACCGCATGCGAAAGGGCGGGAACCGGACCCCGGCACCCGCCCCCTCACCACACGTCAGAGCGCCTCCGCCGGAGTGTCCAGCACCGTCCGGTCCCGCGACGCCACCAGGTCGAACTGCGGACCCGTGCGCGGCAGCTCGTGCCGGAAGAAGTACGCCGCCGCGGCCCGCTTGCCCGCGTAGAACGCCTCGCCCGCCGCGTCCTCCTTCCCGTGCGCCGCCACCAGCTGCTCCAGCCACATCCACGCCACCACCACGTGCCCGACCGCCTCCAGGTACGGGGTCGCGTTGGCCAGAGCCTCCGCCGGGTCGCCGTTCGCCCAGGCCGCCGCGGTGGTCTGCACCATCCGCTCCAGAGCCGTGTCCAGCAGGTCCGCGAACTCCGCCTCCGCCCCGCCCAGCCCACGCGCCCGCGCCGAGGTGGCCCGCGCCGTCTCCACCAGCAGCCCCAGCCCGGCCCCGCCGCCCTGCACCGCCTTGCGCCCCAGCAGGTCCAGCGCCTGGATCCCGTGCGTTCCCTCGTGGATCGCGTTGAGCCGGTTGTCCCGGTAGTGCTGCTCCACGTCGTACTCGCGCGTGTACCCGTACCCGCCGTGCACCTGGATCGCCAGGCTGTTGGCCTCCAGGCACCACTGCGAGGGCCAGCTCTTCACAATGGGGGTGAGCACGTCCAGCAGGGCGTCGGCCCGCTCGCGCGCCGCCGCGTCGTCGTTGTCGACGGTCTCGTCGACCAGCCGGGCGCAGTACAGGACCAGGGCCAGCGCCCCCTCCACGTAGCTCTTCTGCGCCAGCAGCATCCGCCGCACGTCCGTGTGCTCGATGATCGGCACCGGCGGCCGCGACGGGTCCTTGTCGCCGAGCGGGCGCCCCTGGAGGCGTTCGCGCGCGTACGCCAGCGACTTCAGGTACCCGGTGTAGCCGACGGCGGTGGCACCCGCGCCCACCCCGATCCGGGCGCCGTTCATCATGTGGAACATGTACCGCAGCCCCTGGTGCGGCTCGCCCACCAGGTATCCGACCGCGCCCGGCTCCCCGCCCGGGGTGTGCCGACCCTCACCGAAGTTGAGCAGCGCGTTGACGGTGCCGCGGTAGCCCATCTTGTGGTTGAGGCCCGCGGGCACGACGTCGTTGCGCTCACCGATCGACCCGTCCGGGTCCACCAGGTACTTGGGCACGATGAACAGCGAGATGCCCTTGACCCCGGGCGGCCCGCCGGGGATCTTGGCGAGCACCAGGTGGACGATGTTCTCGGTGAGCTCGTGGTCGCCCGCCGAGATCCACATCTTGTTGCCGAACAGCCGGTAGGTGCCGTCCCCGGCGTCCTGGGCGCGGGTGGTGATGTCGGCCAGGGAGCTGCCGGCCTGCGGCTCGGACAGGCACATGGTGCCGGTGAACCGGCCCTCCACCATGGGCCGCACATACGTGTCGACCTGCTCGGGGGTGCCGTGGGCGAGCAGCAGACGGGCGTTGCCGACGGTGAGGAACGGGTAGGCGGAGGAGCCCAGGTTGGCGGCCTGGAACCAGGCGCTGCACGCGCTGGCCACCACGTGGGGGAGCTGGCCGCCGCCGACGGAGGCGGGCAGGCCGAGCGCGTTGAGGCCGGTCTCGGCCAGGACCTCCAGGGCCTTCTTGACCTCGGGGATGACGTGGACGCGTTCGCCGTCGAAGTGCGGCTCGTTGGCGTCGTTGGCCTTGTTGTGCGGGGCGAAGTGGTCGGTGGCGACGCGTTCGGCCAGTTCGAGGGCGCCGTCGAGGGTCTCGCGGGAGTGGTCGGCGTAGTGGGGGCGCCGGGTGAGGGCCTCGGCGTCGAGCCATTCGTAGAGCAGGAATCGCAGGTCGCGCGCGGACAGCAGGGTGGACGCCACGGGGTCGCCTCCTCGGAGTGATTGACCGACTGGTCGGTATGGTACCCGTCCGGGGAGCCGAACGCGTGACCGGGGTCACCGGGGATCCGGAGAGTTCTAGGCTGGGCGTGCACATCCGACCGCCCTCGCCAAGGAGCGCCGTGTCCACTCCCGTCGCCGACCCGTCCCGCACCGTCCTGCTGCTCAACGGGCCCAACCTCAACCTGCTCGGCACCCGCGACCCCGCCCAGTACGGCACCACCACCCTCGCCGAGGTCGAGGCCCGGGTGGCCGAACTCGGCAAGGAGCTGGGCGTGGAGGTGGTCTGCGCGCAGAGCAACGGCGAGGGGGAGCTGGTCGACCGGCTGCACGCCGCCCGCGGCTGGGCCGGCGTGGTGATGAACCCGGGCGCGTACGCCCACTACAGCATCGCGCTGCGCGACGCCGTGGACGCCATCGAGGCGCCCGTGGTGGAGGTGCACATCTCCAACGTGTACGCCCGCGAGGAGTTCCGGCACACCTCGGTCACCGCCCCGGTGGTCGCCGGGTACATCGCCGGGTGCGGGGTGCTCGGCTACGAGCTGGGGCTGCGCGCGGTCCTGGGGCGGGCGGCCGAACGCGGCACCCTGGGCTGAGGCCCGGCCCGCGCCCGCGCTCACCCCCGCGTATCCGCGTATCCGCGCATCCGCGCGCCCGAGGGTACCGACCGGTCGGTTTTCCCCGGGCGCACGGATGCGCGGACCACCACGCCTCAGCGGAAGGTCATCAGCCCCACCCCGCCCTGCTCCAGGTGCGCGTGGTCGTTGAACGACAGCAGCCGGGTGCCGCCGCGCCCGTGCATCACCTTGGTGACCGACCCGTTCACCACGATCCGGTTCAGCTCCAGGAATCCGTGCGCGGGGGCCCGCAGCAGCGCCGCGCACACCGTCGCGATCACCCCCGCCGACGTGAACACCAGCGCCGTCTCTCCCCGGCCCACCCCGGCGACCGCGTCGTCCAGCGCGGCCCGCACCCCGCCGCGGAACGCCTCCCAGCTGCCCGGGCCGGTGCCCCCGGCGGCGATCCACGCCGACAGCCCGGCGTCCAACCGCTCCTGGAGGGTGCCCTCGGCGATGGGGTGCCGGGTCAGCAGTTCCAGGTGCTCGTACTCGTTCCAGCGTTCGTCGACCACCGGCTCGGCGTCGATCCCGGCCTCGGCCAGGGCGGCCGCCGCGGTCTGGCGCTGCCTGCGCAGCGACCCCGACAGCACGGGGCCCGGGCGCAGGTCGCGGCGCTTGAGCTCGGCGCCCAGCAGTCGCGCCTGTTCGTATCCGGTGGGACTCAACTCGTCGTAGTCCTCCGCCTCCGGCGATGCCTTGCCGTGGCGGATGAGGTAGATGCTCGGCATCGCCCCAGAGTACGAGTGGGCCTCCGGACACCCGCCGCCCGCCCCCGGCGGTCCGCCCACCCGGGGCCTCCCACCCGGTGCCGCCCGCCCTCGGTACCCGCTCCGCTGCCCGGACGGCGGCCCACCCCGGCGCCCGCGGGAATCCGCCCCCTCCGTACCGTGGGTCGGGTGCTCACCTCCTTGCTCCTGCTCCTGGCCCTGGGCTGCCTGAGCGGCCTCACCACGGTCGCCTTCGGCTTCGGCGGCGGGTTCGTCACCGTGCCGGTCGTCTACGCCTTCACCCTGGCCCGGGGCGAGCCGGGCACGGACGCCATGGCGGTGGCCGTGGCGACCTCCACGGCCGTCATGATCGTCAACTCCGCGGTCGCCACCCGCGCCCAGTACCGGGCCGGGCGGCTGCGCCGCGAACACCTGTGGCCGCTGGCCGCCTACATCGGCCTGGGCGGCGCCGCCGGGGCGTGGGCCGCCACCCTGGCCGGGGGCGGGGTGCAGCACGTGCTGTTCGTCGCCTACCTGGTGGTGGCCATCGCAGACAGCCTGCTGCGCAAGGGGTTCCTGGACCGCCCCACCGGCGAGGCGCCGCGCCCCCTGGGCCCCGGGGCCACCCCGGCGGTCGGGGCGGGGATCGGCGCGGTGACCGGGTTCCTGGGGGTGGGCGGCAGCGTCATGACCGTCCCGCTGCTGCGCCGCCGGGGGCTGCCCATGCTGGAGGCCACCGCCATGGCCAACCCGCTCAGCCTGCCGGTCGCCCTGGCCGGGACCGCGGTCTACGCGCTGCTGGGCACCGGCGGGGCGGGGGCGGGCCAGGGGTACGCCGGGTCGGTCGACCTGGTCGCCGCGGGGCTGCTGCTGGCCGGTTCGCTGCCCGCCATCGCGGTGGCCCGCCGCCATGTGGCGCGGGTCCCGGACCGGGTGCACGCCGTCGCGTTCGTGGTCCTGCTGGTGCTGGCCCTGGTGGCGGTGCTGCTGGTCTGAGCCGGCGGCCCGGCCCTTCGCCTGAGCCGCCTCAGTCCTCCACCACGTCCAGCACCTCGAACCCGAACCCGGCCGCCCGCAGCCGTTCGATGAGCGCGTTGCCCATGGCCGTCGCCGGGGTCACCTGACCGCGGGTCGCGGGCAGGTCGTCGTGCAGCAGGCACAGCGCCGACTCCGCGAGCATGACCGACGTCCCGGCGTACCCGGGCTCGGGCCCCGACACCCGCGTGTACACGCGGCGCCCGCCGCCCCGGCCCGCGAAGTGCACCGTGAACCAGCCCTCCGCCAACTGCTCGGGGGTGGGCCCCTCGCCGGGGGCGCGCAGCGCCAGCAGCCGCTCGCGCAGCGCGGGCACCTGCGCCGCCGCCAGTAGCCCGCCCGCCCCCGCGACCGCCGCGGCCGCGCTGGTCGGCCGCAGGAACGCCGCGTAGTGGCCGTACGTGAAGTCCGGCCCGTACCGCTCCGAGGCGGCGGCCGAACGCACCACCACCTGCGGGTCCAGGGAGGGAATCGGCAGCGTCCACCCGCGGGCCAGCCGGGTGCGCGGCACGCCCCGCCGGTCCACGCGCACCCGCCGCCCGGCGGGCGGCTCCTCGTGCAGGCGCCGCTCCCGGGCCGCGGCCAGGGTCCGGCCGGGTTCGGCGAACGCGCCCAGCAGCGAGTGGAGCGTTCCGCCGGACGGGGTGCCCTTGGCCCGCACGAACCCCTCGACGTGCAGCGGCACCCCCTCGGGCAGCCGCTGCACGGTGAACCACGCGCCCAGGTCGTGCGGGACCGAGTCGAACCCGCAGGCGTGCACGATCCGCGCCCCGCTCGCCACGGCGGCGGCCTGGTGCTCCACGTACATGCGGTCCACGAACTCCGGCTCACCGCACAGGTCCAGGTAGTCGGTGCCCTCGGCGGCGCAGGCCGCGACCAGCGGCGCGCCGTGGACGGAGTAGGGTCCCACGGTGGAGATGACGGCCCGCGCCGACGCGGCCAGGGCGCGCACGGACTCCGCGTCGTCGACGTCGGCGACCAGCAGGTCGGGCAGCGGGGTGCCGGGGGACTGCGCGGCCAGGCGCTCGCGCAGCGCGGCGAGCTTGTCCCGGTTGCGGCCGGCCAGCGCCCACCGGGTTCCGGCGGGCAGGTGCGCGGCCAGGTATTCGGCGGTCAGCCCGCCGGTGTAGCCGGTCGCGCCGAACAGGACGAGGTCGTGATCGCGTTCCACCGTGACTCCCCGGGATCGGTCGGTTGCGCCGCCCAGTCTGGCAGCGGAGCCTCGGATCCCGCCCACCGACCCACCCGAACCCGCGCCGCCCGGTTGAGGAGGGTGTCGCCCGCGGGCGGCCGGGGCCCGGCTCGTGCTCACCGACTCGCGCAGGCTTCGGCAGGTGTCGTCCGCGGGCGGCCGGGGCCGGGACACGGCGGCTTGTCCACGGCGGCTAAGCCCTGCCGGAGACGGGTGCGGGTGTGCCGGCCCGCCCGGGCTCAGGCGCCCCTGTTGAGCCACCAGACGGCGGCGTTGAGCGCGGTCGCGAACGCCACCCACGCCCAGTACGGCACCAGCAGCAGGGCGGCCGCGCGCGAGGTGCGGGAGAAGACCGCGATCGTCGCGGTGATCAGCGCCAGGAGCAGCACGATGTCCACCAGGGCGGTGCCGCGCAGCCCGGCGGCGAAGAACAGCGGCGTCCACAGGGCGTTGAGCACGAGCTGCCCGGCGAAGAGCGCCAGGGCGGTGCCGCGCAGGCCCCCGCGCCGCCACACCAGCCAGCCCGACACCGCGATGGCGGCGTACAGCACCGTCCACACCGGGCCGAACACCGAGGAGGGCGGCGCCCAGTCGGGCCGGGTCAGGCGCGCGTACTCGCCCGCCGTGTCGGGGCTGGCCAGGACCCCGATCAGGGCGCTGCCGAAGGCCGCGGCCAGCAGGACCGCCAGTGCGGCGGCCTGGGCCGGGACCGAGCGCCCCGGATGCGCGTCGTGGTGTGCGGTGGCCCCCATGGTCGTCCCCCGTGCTCCGTCGCGTGCCGGTGGCGGGGTCCCGTCACCGGAAGTCCTAACGGGAAAGTATCTTGGTTTTCGTGATAAATCCACGAGGTGCGGTGCACCTCCCCGAAACGACCCCCCTCCCCGGCACCGGGACGGGGGCGCGCCGGTGAGCGCCCGTCCCGGTACCGCCCGCCGCCGGGTGCTCATCGCGATCGCGGTCGTCCTCGCCCTCCTGGCCGCGGCGGTCGGCGGGTTCGCCGCCTGGGGCCTGAACGCGTACCGCGCCGAGCCCGAGCCCCTGGGGGAGGCCTTCTCCCTGCGCGGCGTGCACATCGAGATCGCCGACGACGCCGTCGTCCTGACCCCCGCCGACGGCGGGGACGGGACCGGAGTGGTGTTCTACCCCGGCGCCCGGGTGGAGGCCGAGGCCTACGCCGCGCCCTGGGCGCCGATCGCCGACGCCGCCGGGGTCACCGTGGTCATCCCCCGGATGCCCCTCAACTTCGCGGTCCTGGCCCCGGACCGCGCCGACGCCGCCGCGGCCGCCCACGGCGAGGGCGTGGACCGCTGGTACCTGGGCGGGCACTCCCTGGGCGGGGCCATGGCCGCCGCCCACGCCGGCGGCGACCCGGACCTGACACTGGCCGGGCTGGTGCTGTGGGGCGCCTACGCCACCGAGGGCGCCGACCTGGCCGAACGCGACGACCTGCGGGTGCTGTCGGTCTCCGGCAGCCGGGACGCCCTGTCCGACCCGGCGACGGTCACCGCCAACCGCCCCCACCTGCCCGCGAACGCGGAGCTGGTGGAGATCGACGGCATGAACCACGCCCAGTTCGGCGCCTACGGCCCGCAGTCGGGGGACGGGACCGCCCGGATCACGGACGCGGACGCCCACCGCGCCCTGGCCGAGACCATGACCGCGTTCCTCGCGGAGGACTGAGCGGGGGCCGGGAATCCGCGGGGATCCGGTGTTGTCCGGCCCGTCCCCTGGACTGCGGCCGCTGCCGCGCTAGCGTGGCCACAGGCGGCGAGCCGACAACGCGAGGAGGGGCATGGTCTTCCGGTATGCGAGTGAGGTGCCCGCACCACGGGACGAGGTGTTCGACTGGCACGGACGGCCGGGGGCGTTCGCGCGCCTGAGCCCGCCCTGGCAGCCGGTCCGGCTCACCGCCGAGGCCGACTCCCTGCGCGACGGGGTGGCGGTGCTGACCTTCCCGGGCGGGGTCCGCTGGACCGCCGCCCACCTGCCCGAACGCTACGACCCGCCCCGCCGCTTCGCCGACCGGCTGGTCGGCCCGCCGCTGTCGGCGGTGCTGTCGTGGACGCACGCCCACGACTTCGAGGAGACCGAGGACGGCGGCACCCGGGTCGTCGACCGGGTCGCCACCTCGGTGCCCGAGGCCGCGCTGCGGCCGATGTTCGCCTACCGGCACGCCCAGCTCGCCGACGACCTGGCCGCCCTGGACCGCTCCCGCGCCTGGTCGGACCGGGAGGTGACCGTCGCCGTCACCGGGTCGGGCGGGCTGGTGGGCCGCAACCTGTGCGCGCTGCTCACCACCTCCGGGCACCGGGTGGTCCGGCTGGTGCGCCGCGACCCGCAGGGCGCCGACGAACGCCGCTGGGACCCCGACGCCCCCGCCCCCGACCTGCTCGACGGGGTGGACGCCCTGGTGCACCTGGCGGGGGAGCCCCTGCTGGGCCGCTTCACCGACAAGCACAAGGACGCTCTGCGCGCCAGCCGCGTCGGACCCACCCGGGCGCTGGCCGAACTCGCCGCGGCCCGGGCCGGGGAGGGCGGCCTGCGCGCGTTCGTCACGGCCTCGGCGATCGGCTACTACGGGCCCGAGCGCGGCGACGAGGTGCTCACCGAGGACAGCCCGCGCGGCACCGGATTCCTGGCCGACCTGGTCGCCGACTGGGAGGCGGCCGCCGCCCCGGCCGCCGCCGCGGGGGTGCGGTGCGTGCAGGTGCGCACCGGCATCGTGCAGACCCCGGCGGGCGGGGTGCTGGGGCTCCAGTACCCGCTGTTCGCGGCGGGGCTGGGCGGCCGGCTCGGCCACGGGCGGCAGTGGCTGTCGTGGATCGGCGCCGACGACCTGTCCGACATCTACCTGCGCGCGATCCTCGACGAGGACCTGGCGGGCCCGGTCAACGGGGTGACCCCCTACCCGGTGCGCGGCGCCGACCACGCGCGGCTGCTCGCCCGCACCCTGCGCCGCCCGGCGCTGCTCCCGGTCCCGGGCTGGGCGCCGTCGGTCCTGCTGGGCCGGGAGGGCGCGGACGAGGTGGCGCTGGCGGACCAGCGGGTGGTGCCCACCCGCCTGGTGGCGGCGGGGCACCGGTTCCGGTACCCGTACTTGGACGGGGCGCTGGCCCACCTGTTCGGCCGCACCGGCCCGGTCTGACCGGGACCTGCCCAGGCCCCGGCCCGCCGCTCACACCTTGCCGGAGGCCAGCGTGTCCCGGGTGTCCGCCAGGCCGATCTCGACGCTGTCGATCCGGTCCAGGGGCAGCGCCGTGGAGGCGCCCAGCCCCGAGGGCGACCCGGACTCGCTCCACGACCATGTGGCCGCGGTCGACCGCGCGCCCTCGTCGTCCACCAGGACGAGCGTGTACACGATGTCGTCGGTCCCGCCGGTGGCCGGGTAGTCGCAGGTCCAGTCGAACCGGGTCCCCCAGGCCGTGGGGGTGACGGTGACCGACGCCCACAGCTCGACCTCGCCCACCGGGCGCAGCTCCACGGTCTGCGGGGTCTGCGGAACCTGTGGTGCCTGAGGGGCCTGCGGGTCCCGAGGTCCCTGCGGTTCCTGTGCGACCGGCGGGGCGGGCTCCGGCGCCGTCCGCCCCATGACCCAGCCGCCCGCCCCCGCCACCAGGAGCGCACCGGCCGCCACCGACGCCAGCAGCGCCCGCCCACGGGTCCGGCGCCGCCGGGCCGCCGCGGCCACCGACGCCAACGGGACGGCCTCCGGCGCACGGGGCGCGGCCGGGTCGTCCGCCGCGCCCAGGGCCAGGGCCTCCTCCACAGGGACCGCGCCCAGCAGCCCGGGCAGGCCGGCCAGCTCCGTGACGGCCGCCCGGCAGGAGTCGCAGAGGAGCAGGTGCTCCTCGAACTCGCGGCGCTCCCGCGGGTTCAGCGCGCCCAGGACGTACGCGCCGTCCCATTCGCGGTACGGGTCGCCCCCGCCCGCCACCGGGGAGGTCATGGTGAGACTCCTTTCTCCTGGAGGGCCAGGCGCATGGCGCGCAGGGCGTAGTGCAGGCGGGACTTGACCGTCCCCGCCGGGATCCGCAGCTCGGCGGCCAGCTCCTCCACCGACCGGCCGCGGTAGTACGCGCCCACGACCACGGCCCGGTGCTCGGCGGACAGCGCGGACAGGGCGTCCGCGACCAGCCACGCGTCCAGCACCGCCTGGCTGCGGTCGGCCTGCGGGTTCTCCGGCGGCCGGTCGGTGGAGAACTCGCGGCCGTGCCGGGCGCTGCGCATCTCGTCGACCACCAGGTTGCGGGCGACCGTGTACAGCCAGGCGCGCACGGCGCCCTCCTCCCTGGCCATGACGTCGGGGCGGCGCCAGGCGCGCAGCAGGGTCTCCTGGACGACGTCCTGGGCCAGGGGGACGTCGCCGGTCAGCCGCAGCACGTACCGGTGCAGCCTGTCGGCGTGCGCCGCGTGCAGCGCGGTGAGCAGGTCGTCCGAGGGTCCGGCGCGGCCGCCGGGCGGGTCCGTGGCCACGTTACGGATTCTGCACGAGATCGAGGAGGAACTCGACCTCCCCGGCCTCCTCCACGGACACGAAGCCCAGGTCGGGGGCCTGGACGCCGAAGTCGGCGAAGGTGACGGGGACGCTCCCGGCGACCCGTGCGCCGGTGTCGGTGAGGCCGACCTGCGCGTCCAGGGTCACCGCCTGCGTGACCCCGTGGACGGTGAGGTCGCCGACCAGCGCCACGGACTCGGTGCCGGGCTCCACGGCCACCGGTTCGGTGAGGACGAACGTGGAGGTGGGGTGCTCGCCGGTGTTCAGGGCGGTGCCGCGGAAGTACTCGTCGCGGGCGCCGCTGTCGGTGGCGACCGTGGTCATGTCCACGGTGATCTCAGCGGCGGTGACCGTCCCGTCCGCGACGGAGACGGTTCCGGTCACGTCCGGGGTGCGGCCGGTGACGGTGACGTCCCGGCCCTGGAGCACCTCGTCCACCCGGTACCCGGCGTAGGACTCGCCCTCGGCGACGGTCCAGTCGCCGTTGAACCCGGCCACGTCGGTCACGTCGCTCACACCGGGGGAGTCGACGGTGGGCGCCGCGTCCGCCCGGTCCGCGTTCAGGTCGGCGTACAGGCCGGGGCCGAACACCAGGGCCGCCCCGCCCAGTACGACGGCGGCCGTGCCCGCCCCGATCGCGATCTTCGTTCCGGTTCGCATGGTCCCCCTCGGGTCCGTGGATCACCGGCCGTCCGCACCCGGTGCGTCCGACCCCTTACCCGGGGAAACGGGGCCGGGGGGCTTCCGGTTCAACGCGGGGGGACATGAGGGGATATGAACGGTGTCACTCGGCGGCGGCCGCCTCCAGGCCGTCGGGCTCCCCGGCCGCGCCGGGCTCGTGGCGCAGCAGGTCGCCGGGCTGGCAGTCCAGGGCCTCGCAGAGGGCGTCCAGGGTCGTGAACCGCACGGCCTTGGCCCGGCCGTTCTTGAGGACGGCGAGGTTGGCGGGGGTGATGCCGACGCGCTCGGCCAGCTCGCCCACGGACATCTTGCGCCGGGCCAGCATCACGTCGATGTCGACGACGATCGGCATCACACGACCTCTTTCGGTTCCGCCTGCGTCCGGGTGGCCCGGGCGCTGCCGACGATACCGAACGCCGTACCGGAAAGGACGCGGGACACAGGCGCGGCCGGGTCTTCCATGAGCTCCCCCTCAATCGAGCAACGATAAAAAACTATCGAAAGTCGATATATCAGGCAAGGGGTGCCATGCTGCCGGCCGTCGGCCGCGCCCGGCGCCGGGTCCCGCTCGGGGGCGGCCCGTGCCCGGGGTCAGTCCGTGTCCGCGGCGGGCTCCTCCAGGAGGAAGGCGGCGGCGCGCTCGCCGATCATGAAGGTCGGACCCGCGGTGTTGGCCGCCGGGGTGAACGGCATGACCGACGCGTCCGCGACGCGCAGCCCCGCCACACCGCGCACCCGCAGGCGCGGATCGACCACGGCCAGGGCGTCGGCGCCCATGCGCGCGGTGCCCACCTGGTGGTGTCCGGCGTCGGCCGCCGCGTGCACGTACTCCCGCAGGTCGGCCCCGCCCGGGTGCACCTCCGCGGCCACGTGCGCCGCCAGTTCCGGGCGCCGCCCCAGCTCGCGCAGCATCGCCACTTCTTCCATGAGTGCCTCCACGTCCCTGGGGTCGGACAGCAGCCCCGGGTCGATCCGCGGCGGGTCGGCGGGGTCGGCCGAGCGCAGCCGCACCGTCCCGGTGCTGTACGGGTGCAGCACGGCCGCGACCGTCGTGAACCCCGAGTCGGGCAGCCCCTCCTGGAGGGTCGAGTAGACGTAGGGGATGACCATGGTCTGCCGGTCCGGGACGATCATCGCGTTCTCCGACCCCTCGTGGACGAGCTGCGCCTCCACGCCGATCACCGGCGCCTCGGGTGTCGGCCCGGAGCGCTCCCAGACCACCGGGACGACCGCGTGGTCGCGCAGGTTCTCGCCGACACCGGGCAGGTCGACGACCCGGGTGATGCCGTGTTCGTGCAGGTGGGCGGCGGGGCCCACGCCCGAGAGCAGGAGGATCTGCGGGGTGCCGAACACCCCGGCGGCCAGGACCACTTCGCGCCGGGCCCGCACCGTGTGGACCTCTCCGTCCCGGCCGCGGTACTCCACGCCGACGGCTCGGCCGTCCTCGATGAGCACACGGGTCACGTGCGCCTCGGTGACCACGGTCAGCAGAGGCGAGCCCAGGACCGGCGCCACGTAGGCCCGCCAGGCCGTGACCCGCGCGCCGTCCACCAGGGTGGCCTGGGTGATGCTCGCGCCCAGGCTCTCCCCGTCGTTGTAGTCGTCGTTGACCGGGTGCCCGGCCCCCGCGGCCGCCGCGACGAACGCCGCCGCGGCGGGGTCGGGGTCGGGGTTGCGCCGGACGGGGAGCGGGCCGCCGGTCCCGCGCTCGGGGCCGGGTTCGGGGCCGAAGTCCTCCAACCGGCGGAAGTACGGCTCCACGTCCTTCCAGGCCCAGCCGACGGCCCCGGCGGCCTCCCAGGCGTCGAAGTCGGCGGCCGCTCCGCGGACGTAGACCATGCCGTTGATCGCGCTGGTCCCGCCCAGGGTCCGGCCGCGCGGCAGGTACAGGACACGGTCGCCCAGGTGCTGCTGCGGTTCGGTGAGCAGCCCCCAGTCGACCTCCGTGCCGAACAGGGCGAACGTGGCACGCGGGTCGTCGATCTCGGGCCGGGCGTCGGTGGGCCCCGCCTCCAGGACGGTCACCCGGTGGCCGGCGTCGATCAGCCGCCGGATCACCGGGGAACCGCCCGGGCCGGTGCCCACCACGATGTAGTCGGCACCCGTGTCGGTGCCGGTGCGCTCGGGGGCGTTCTCGTGCTGCATGGTCTCTTCCCAGTGGCCGGGGCGCCGCCGGGGAACCGTGCGGCGCCGGGAATGTACCCGCTTCCGAGCGTTCGGCTCGCAGAACAAGGGACTTTCTCCGGCGCCGCGGCGGAATGAACCCGTTCCACGGGTGGTTGGGCTCACTGCATCAAGTCGTTTGTGAAAACAATGATTTGTACAGCAAACTTCTTGAGATGGGGGACGACCCCCGGGCCCCGGTTCTTGTTCCGCGGCCCCGGGATGCCCTCTGAGCACGGCGAACGACCTCTTCGACGATGGGATGGACCCGCATGGAACTCGGCATCGGCGCCTTCGGCGACGCCAGCACCGACCCGAACACCGGGCACCGGATCTCCGAGGCCCAGGCCATCCGGAACCTGGTCGAGGCGATCACCCTCGCCGACCAGGTCGGCCTGGACTGGTTCGGCCTGGGCGAGCACCACACACCCGAATTCCCCGGCTCGGCCGCCGCCCCCGTGCTGGCCGCCGCGGCCATGACCACGCGGCGCATCAAACTCTCCAGCGCGGTGACCGTCCTGGGCACCGACGACCCGGTCCGCGTCTACGAGCAGTTCTCCACCGTCGACGCCATCTCGCGCGGGCGGGCCGAGATCATCGCCGGCCGGGGGTCCTCGGTGGAGTCGTTCCCGCTGTTCGGGTACTCCCTGGCCGACTACGACACGCTCTTCTCCGAAAAGCTCGACCTGCTGATGAGGATCAACGAGTCCGACCACGTGGTCTGGTCCGGGACCACCCGGTCCCCGCTGAACGGCGAGTACATCCCGCCGCGGGCGGAGCGGGGGCCGATCCCGCTCTGGCTGGGGGTGGGCGGCAACCCGCGTTCGATCCTGCGGGCGGCCCGGCTGGGGCTGCCGCTGGCCACCGGGTTCCTGGGCGGCAGCGCCTACCGCGGCGTTCCGCTGGCCGAGCTGTACCGGCGGGCCTCGGAGGAGGCGGGCACCCCGCCCGAGCGCCGGCTCGTCATGCTGGGCTCGCCCGGGTTCATCGCCCCCGACGGCGGGCGGGCCCGGGAGACCTGGTGGCCGCACTGGCACGACTTCATGATGACCGTGGGCGGCCAGCGCGGGTTCATCGCACCCTCGCGCGCCGCCTACGACCGGGACACCGCCCCGGGCGGGGCGCTCTTCGTCGGCGGGCCCGAGGAGATCGCCGAACGCATCATCGAGCTGCACGCGCACTGGGGGCACGTGCGCCAGTACATCCACGTGGACATGGGCGGGGTGCCGCAGAAGGACATTTTGCGCGCCATCGAACTGTTCGGCACCGAGGTCGGGCCGCTGGTCCAGGCCGAACTCGGAGCCGGCGGACTGGACCCGGTCCTGCGCCCGGCGGCCGCCGCCGCGTGAGGGGGACGCCGACGGGGCCCGCCCCCGGCCGTGAACCGGTCCTCGGGAGCGGGCCCCGCGTTCGGCTCGGGTGCGCTTCGGGTGCGCCCCGAGTTCGGCTCGGATCAGCCGAACATGCCGGGGCGGTAGCCGCCCGCGGGCTGCTGCGTGATGACGTTCAGCCGGTTGAACGCGTTGATGATGGACAGGGCCGCCACCAGCGCCGTCAGCTCCTCCTCCGTGAAGTGCTTGGCGGCGTTGTCCCACACCTCGTCGGGCACGCCCCCGGCGGCGTCCGCGATGCGGGTGCTGTGCTCGGCCAGCTCCAGGGCGGCCCGCTCGGCGTCGGTGAACACCGTCGCCTCGCGCCAGGCCGCCACCAGGTTCAGGCGGAGGGAGGTCTCGCCCGCGTGCGCGGCGTCCTTGGTGTGCATGTCGACGCAGTAGCCGCAGCCGTTGATCTGGCTGGCGCGCAGCACCGCCAGCTCCCGGGTGCTGTCGGGCAGTGACGTCTCTCCGGCGGCCTTGCCCGCCGCGATGAGGTGTTTGAGGACCTTGCCTGCGACCTGGTTGCCGAAGAGGTTCAGACGGGCTTCCATGGCGTGCTCCTTGTCGTCGCCCGTGGTGTGTCTGTCGTCCTCTAAGACAGGACGGGACCGCGATCTGTGACATCGCCGGGTGGGAAGCCCGTCGATCAGCGGGTGCGGGCGCGTTCGGCCATGGTGTTGAGCAGGGCGGCCGCGGTGGCGGCGTCGTCGACGGTGACGACGAACGACCGGCCGCCCGAGCGCTCCACCATCAGGGCCTCACCCCGGCGCAGGACCAGGCCGACGCGGCCGCCCCGGCGCAGGCGGCCAGGATCAGGGCCGAGGCCACCGCGGGCGGCAGGACCGACCGCGACCAGGCGGCGCGGTTGGACGGCCGGGGTGTGCGGCAGGGTCATTGCAACGCCTCCTTGAGGAGCGTGGTCGCGGCCTCGGGGCTGAGCCCGGCCTCGCGGACCGCCGCGACGAACGCGGCCAGGGTGGAACGGACGTGGTCGGAGTCGGGGGCGGGCGCCTTGACGATGACGGCGCCGCGCCCGCGCCGCAGTTCGAGCACGCCCTCCGTCTCCGGGCCGCGCGCCGCCCGACGGCGGGCCTCAGCGGCGGGCGCGCCGGTCCAGCCAGCCGGTGACCAGCTCCAGGACCCGGGCGCCCGCGGTGTCGTGCAGCAGCTCGTGGTAGCCGTCCGCCACCGGGTGGAACTCCTTGTCCTTGACCGGCAGGGCGTCCACGAACCGGCGGCTCTGCTCGGCGTCGGTCACGTTGTCGTCCGTCCCGTGCACCACCAGGCACGGGGTGCGCCAGTGCGCGATCCGGCGGCGGATCCCCGCGTTGACCTCCAGCGCGCTCGCCGCCGTCCGCATCGGCATCCGGCCCCGGAACAGGCGCGGGTCGAGCTCGGCCGCCGCCAGGTGCTTGGCGTCCCTGCTGATCCGCGCCGGGCCGTCCTGGGGCAGCGGCGCCGGGACCGCGGGCAGCAGCAGGCCCAGCAGGTTCAGCGCCCCCACCACCGGCCGCGGCGGGACCGGCACCAGCGCCGGGGCGGTCAGCACCGCACCGGCCACACCCTCCGGCTCGACGGTGACCGAACCCGCCGTCACCAGCCCGCCCAGGGAGTGCCCGAACAGCAGCACCGGCAGGCCCCGCTCGCGCATGCGGCGGCGGGTCAGCACGTGGTCGACCACCGCCCGGCGCACGTCCGGCGCCCCGGGGCGGCCGGGGGAGTCCCCGTGCCCCTCCATGTCCTGCGCCCACACCTCGAAGCCGAGCTCCACCAGGTGCGGGATGAGCCCGCCGTGCGCGGTCACGAACCGCTCGGAGTACTCGGTGTACCCGTGCTGGAGCTGGACCAGCGCCCGGGGCGGCCCGGCGGCCTCCCACACGTGGACGCCGTCGGGGACGGGGGTTCGCAGGGTCACGGGTACTCCTCGCGTCGTCTCGCCGGGGTGTGCGGTCCGGTCCCGATGATCGCAGAAACCGCGCCGGTGCGGGGATCCGTGCCGCTTCCGGCCGACCGGTCTCAGGGGGCGACGATGTCCAAGCCGGGAAAGTAGCTCGCGAAGTCTTTCCTGTTGCGCGTCAGCAGCCGATATCCGCGCACAGCCGCGTGTGCGCCGATGTAGAAGTCCGGCATGGGTGAAGTCTTGGCCCCTCCCCGCCTGCGGTATTCGGCGTGTGCGGCCGCCGCGAGTTCGGCCGCCTTCCACGGCAGGTCCTCACGGTCCACCAGGTCGTCGAGGGCGGCGCTCAACTGGTCGGGGTTCGCCAGGGACAGGGATACCTCGGCGTACACCAGCTGGTTGACGACCACGCGACCGGTGTCGGCGGCTTCCGTGAGTGCGGTCGCAGACCACCCGCCCCATAGGGGGTCCTCCTTGATGACGTCGATGAGGACACAGGAGTCGATCAGTGTGTCAGCCACGGATCAGCTCCAGGTACTCATCCGTGCTCATGTGGGCGTACTCGGATCGCTGCTCAAGGGCCTGTAGACGCCGCACCAGACGTGTCCCTCGGGTGCCCTGGTGGTCGGCGGGAGTGGTCCGGGCGTCTCGTTCCAGGAGCTCGCGGACGTAGGCTTGAAGGCTTTTGCCCTGGCCGGCGGCGTGGCTGCGGACTTTGTTGACGACTTCTTCCGGGACGTCTCTGATACTCACGTTCGTCATAAGAAGACGCTAGCACGCAATGCATGCAACGCATGCTGAACGGTGGGAATCATTGACGGATTCGTCGCCGGCCGGCCTCGGGGCCGCCGGGGAGCCGGCGCCCGGGGTTCACGGGAGCGGGTGGGCCAGGGCGGTGAGGTCGGCGTCCAGGAGGGGGCGCAGGAAGGCGCGCAGGCGGTCGGCGCGGTCGGCCGGGACGCCACGGGTGGCGGGTTCGATGTACATGATCAGGTGCAGGTACGTCCGGTACAGGGCCAGGCGGCGCAGCAGGTCCGGGGTGAACTCCAGGGTCGCGCCCGCGGCGCGGTACCCCTCCAGGAACGCGGTGTCCGCGCGGATGTCGCCGAACAGGGCGAGGGACACCAGGTCGGCGGCCGGGTCGCCCCAGAAGGCGCGTTCGGCGTCGATGACCCCGCTCAGGGCGGGAGCGCCGGGCGCTCCGTCCACGAGGATGTTGCCGTCCCACAGGTCGAAGTGCACGAGGGCGGGGGCGTCCACCTTCGCCAGCAGGCCGCGGTGGGCGCCGACCAGGCCGCGGACGCGGTCCGGGTCCCAGGGGAGCACGACCCCGGTGCGGTCGGCGTCGGCGAGCAGCGCCCCGACCATGGCCGTGAACGCGTCGGGCCAGGTGGCCGCCGCCAGGCCCGGGCGCTCCGGGTACCCGAACGCGGTGCCGGTGAGCGTGTGCAGCGGGGCCAGGGCCCCGCCCAGCGCGCGGCGCACGGCGGCCAGCCCGGTCGGGGACAGCCCCGCGCGCACCTCCTCCAGCGGGGTGCCCGGCAGCCGGGTGAGGAGCAGCCGGTACCGCTCCGGCTCCCCGGGCAGGGACTCCAGGTCCAGGGGCTCGGGGACGAGCGCGCCCAGGAGCGGCCGGGCCAGGTCGTAGAACCGCGCCTCGGTGTGCAGCAGCCGGTGCTCGTAGGACAGGCGCGGCTGCGCGGTCGGTGGTTCGGTCTTGAGGACGGTCTCGGTGCCGTCGGTGTGGGCGAGCAGGTGCACCGTGTTGTAGGTGCCGCCCGACAGCGGGGTGCGGCTGTGCACCGGCGCGGTCACGAGATGCCGTACTTGTCGGGGACGCCGTGCGGGGTCGGCTCGCCCGGGGAGGTCTCCAGGCCGAGGGCCTTCTCGACCCCCTCCAGGGCGGCGGCCAGCCGCGGGGCGTTGCGCCGGTACACCTGCGGGTGGGGCCGGCCGGAGAAGTCGGAGCGCAGCCAGACGTCGTGCCGCACCCCCACGGTGACCTCCAGGAACCACGGCGCCAGGTACACGGTGGCGTCCACCAGCCCGTGGGTGCGGCGCTCCTCGCCGGCGGCGTCGATCCAGGTGCCCGGCCCCGCCAGGGTGAGCGCCTGGGGTTCGGCGTCGGGGAGCCCCGCCGGGCGGCCCACAGGAACCAGTCCGGCCATGGCGGCGGCGGTGAACTCCGCGGCCGGGTCGATGTCCATGACCGAGGCGAACCCCGAGTACCCCTCGCCGGGGCGCAGCCAGGACACCCGCAGGGTGCGCGGGGTGCACAGCCCCTCGCCGGCCAGCACGTCGGCGGCGGTGTGCAGCCGGGTGCAGGCGTCGGTGAGGGTGAGGTCGTCGGTGCCGGAGGAGACCTCCCAGGACCAGGAGGCGATGGGCGCGGGCGCGGTGGGCAGCATCGGTGCTCTCGTGTCGGGCGGCGG